>NZ_JAPHPY010000036.1:0-62377 GCF_026241575.1 Vibrio sp. Sgm 5 | reverse complement strand
TTAAACTACAAACCATCCTTGAAGGCTACGAACTCGCAATGTCTCTTGATCACTAGACTTGTGATCAAGAGACAGGCGTTTATCGCAGGCTTTTTTCGTTCAAAGACCTGCGAAACGATAGGTTAGACCGACTTCTAACGACCAACCTATATCACGCTGTATCAATGTGCTGTCACTGTCATGATGAATAAATTCTGCTTTGGTGATTGCAATCCAAGATGGTGTGACTTCATAAAGACCAATAAGTCCTGCTTGGTAAACAAAAGTAGAATTGGCTTTAAATTCTCTTAGCCCTGATGCTGCCGCTTCTCGCGCAGAGACACTGTACAGATGGTTAGAGAGTTTTTTATCTCGGTAATCGACTTCTAGAAAGGGGGTGAGGGTAAACGGTGGTAACCAAGTCTCTAGTGTCCGGCCGAGATGCAGTTGAACTTCGTAACCATTGTGATCTGAGGTGACATCATGCAGATAAGTCAATCTTGCGCCAACAGTGCCCAAAGTAATACCAAATTCACCATTGCCATCGCGATCGGTGATGCCATTTGGTAAATCGACAAAGGTGTTGGAGACTTCCGCAAAGCGCCAATTAGCCGATAGGCCCAAATAAGTTAATGCTTGCCAGTTGGCTAAGCTGCCATCGACAAAGCCAATGGGGCCGGAATAGAACAAGTTAGGTGTCGCACCAAACTGAGGTGTGTCTTTGACGGAAAAAGCGCTTTCGCCAGAGGTGATACTACCGCCAACAATGCCAAAGGGTTCTTGGCTGGCAAGCAACGTCGTAGAAAAGAAAAGTAATGAAAAGGGGACGACGATCCGTGCGTTCATAAATAAAACTCCATTCTTGTTATAACTACAGAGAACGGAGTTTTCGGATTTATATTTCATTGGTGAATTGTTACAACGGAGAAGTAGGCGTTGCTTTACGTTTGATAAGGAGCCAACTGAAGAGCTTGTCTCACTTCTTCGTTTGAACTGGCGAGCCCATTTCCTCACTTGATAACCTGTTTTGATGGAAAGGCATTATGAAGGCAATTCTTCACCATTCCACTCTATATCAACAGTCGAAGCCGCAGCCAATTTCACTTTGTTCTTCCTTGCTAATTGAAGCAGTTCAAAAACGCTCAACATTTGGCTCCTGATCGGTAAGTTGTGTTGCTGCATTACGTTGACGCCAGATAGCCAATCCTGCCAAGTATTTGTTTTGAAGAGAGATAATAAGCCTTGTGCGATGAGCGAAACCGCACCTAAATGGTGTAACTGCGGTTTTATAGGAAAAGAGAACGCAAGTTCGGGAAACAATTGAATACATTGCGGTGAGAGCAGGTGTAAACCACTAGTGGCTCTTGGGTTGCACTCGATTATATATAGCTCATTGTTTGTCTGGATAAAATCAAATGAAACTTGACCATGGTAGCGATGCCGGTGTCCAAAAGCAGTCATAAATGCATCTAATCGATTATTCACTATTGGTTGAAATGCACTGGCGGCAGAGCCATTTACGCAGTTTTTGGGTAAATAAGCTTGGTGTGCTCTCATTTGACCATGTTCAAAAATCGCGTAGTTGCAAATAGGTGCTCCGTGGATTTTTTCTTGCTGTACCCAAGGGTGTTGAGTCGACATCGTGAGAGTGGAAATAGACTGACGGGTAATATCTCGTATCACTTCACCGCCGAATCGAGAGTAAACCGGTTTGAGTACTGAGTCAGCATCAATCTCAATGTCATGTTTATCGGTAACCAAACGAGTTTTGGGTAGGGAAATCTCGGGTAAATCTCGAAGTTGGTCAAAGACGGTAAACTTGTTGTGCAGTGAGCGCAGTAATGTCGAATTGGGTAGAAAAAAATGGACTCTCGGACACTGTTGGGCAATGTGTGCCAAATAGTACACTTCTTCACAAGTCGGTATCACCATATCAATGCGCTGCTGAGTTAGTAAATTGAGGATCTGTTGCTGGTAAGTAGGAAACGAAAATCGAGGTGAAGCCGTTTTTACGTAATGCTCAATGCCTCGTAAAAACGCCCCCAGAGGTTGTGCTAATGAATCAGTGAGAACGACATCGTGTCCATGATTCATACACATTGCTGCCCACTCTAATGCGACGGGGGCCCGGGCGCCAGTGATTAAAATCCGCATGTATTCACCACTCGTCGTTGTTTGTTCATCGGAGTCCAAATCGGAGCGGGGCGATAATTGAATGTGACTGGATCAAGCTTTAGTTGATCAAACAGTTTTACTAGGGCTCGATAAATGCTCGGGTGGTGGTAAACATCCGCCTCGATTTGAATAGCCTGCGCTCCGGTTTGGGTGATTCGGTAATCGACACGCTCCTGAATTTCTAAAGTGATGGATCGGTAAATAAGATCAGGCAGCACCGACACTGGTACTTGGCTTGCCTTCAATGTTAGGCAGTCGCCACATCGCCCGGCAATCGCTCCGAGCGGTTCAAATACGCCGTCGTCCTGTTTGCTCTCAATGATATCGTCAAGCTGGTAGCGAATAATTGGCTGAGTTTTACGACGAAAATCAGTGATTATAGGGCTGTAATGAGTGCGTTCAGCGTTTAGCCAATGTTTTTCAATATAGACAATATCTTGATTCCATCGCATTTGTCCTTGTTGGTCCGTGCACGCAAGAAAACCTTCAGTACATTGATAGACTTCATACAGTTCACTATCGAATTTTTGAGAAATATAGTGACGATCGCTCTCGGTTAGCACCTCTGCTCCAGAAATGATCCGATTTGGCTGGATCGCTGGCTGACCAAATTGACCACTGAATTGAGCACAGAGTTGAAGGGCTTGAGCGCTACCAACCAAAAGCGTGGGTTGAAACTCATCTAGTTCCTTTATCCACTCTTGGTAAGGTTTGTTTAAATCAGCATAAAAGAACGTAACGGGACCTTTTGCTACGGATTTATACAATGGGCTGTTGGCTCGCAGGGCAAGAGCAATTCGATGTTTTCCCCACAAGCCGGGTAAGAGGCGACCCAAAATGTTGCCTGCCCAGAGTTGCGTTTCTTGTTTATCCGCGAGGAACAATCCACGCATACTAGAGGTGCCAGAAGACAATCCAACAGTTACATTGCCAACTTTTGAAGCTGCGAAATTACGTGATTGTTCTGCCTCTAACGCCTGTTGCATTAATGAGTTTGCATCCAAACCTTTTGTGTTTAACTCAGAAAGATTTTCCATCATGGTTTGCTTATTCATGATTGGGAAATCACAGATTGACGCTCCTTGAAATGAATGATAATAAGGAGAATGACGACACACCCAATCCAGATGTTGTGTTACCTGTTTTTGTTGCCACTTTTCAACATGTGTTCTTGAGCTAAAAGGGCGGTAGCGTGTACGCCAAAACTCAGAGAGAAAAGTTCTCACATTATCCATCCTTCTGTAATTAACTGCTGGATTGTCGCTTGGCAATGAGAAGGCACAAAGCGCACAAAGTGATGGGTATGCTGGTAGCAATTTCTCAACTCAGAGAGTGTTTGTTTGTAAGCTTGGGTATTATCGCAAAGCATGTTCGCGAGCCAATGTTGATCGATGTTTTCACTCAAGCTCTCGATTAACCAACAGGCATCTGCTAATAAGAACAACCAACCTTGCTCTCTCTTCGCTAAAAGCCCTACTTGACCAGCTGCATGCCCGGGTAAACTCACCATATAAATTAAGCCGTCGTTGAACATATCTTTACAAAGCAGATCAACGCCTTGGCAATGGGGAAGGATTTCACCAATTGGTATGGAAAAATTACGGTGCATGACCAAGTTGGATTCGAGTTGTTGAGGGAATAGCGCTTTTAGGTATCCTTTTCTTACGCCTCCCACTCGACCACTCTTAGTTAGGGCGTCCACTCCTTTTTGTTGGCAATGTAGTTGAGAGTGAGCAAACTCAGACACGGCAGCGATGTGATCGGCATGGAAATGAGAAAGAACCAAGTGTTCAATCTCATGAGGTCCGATTTTCTCTTTTGCTAACTGAGCCACAACTCCGTGCTCTTTTTGATAGTGACATGGCGTTGTCCAAGCATAAAAGCGTTCAGGGAAAGGGCGAGTGGCACGGAAAAAATGCTCGTGATACCCCGTGTCAAACAGAATGTTACCTTGAGTTGGGTGTTGAATTAACGCGACAGCCGCTGGAAACGATCTTGGCTTTAACCCAGAGCCGGGCTTGACGACAAAACCAGGGTGTACGCAGTGCCCAGCCTCAAAGATTTTTATTTTTAGACCAGTCTGCATACTGTTGGATTCCTTCTTGAACTGAAAAAAGCGGTTGGTAATTCAGCTTTTTTTGCGCCTTACTGATATCTAGAGTTTGGTGATAGTTAAATAGCCCTGCGCTGTATGAAGTAAGCTTTGGCTCCGGTTGGTGCGGTAAGCGCATCCGTATTTGCTCACTGAGTTTTAATAACGGCAACACAAAGCGGTATGGGAGTGATGTTAATTTAACGTTTATGTTCAATGCTCCACATAAAGCTCTTAGCACGGTCTCAATCGGCATTGGCTCATTATTGGATATATTGAAGATGTCACCATGTTGAAGTTGTTCCGCTTGAGTACAAGCAAGCATGGCAGCATGGGCAACATTATCGACATAAGTCAGATCAACAACCGGGTTTCGCCCGGATGGCAGAAGTAGTGTGTCGTTTTTTATCGCTTTAAGTACCCTTGGGATAATCGCGCGATCGTTCGGACCGAAAATACCACGAGGTCTTAAAATGATCGTTTTGCTTTGCCCTTGTATGGCTTCAAGTTCAGATAAGTATTTAGTGTGCGCGTAATCATTACACCAACGCGAAGCAATATCGTCTGTTTCTCGAATGTTCCACCTGTCTTTGTGGTCAAAATAGACGCTGGTGGAGGAGATATGGATAAAACGTGGTACCTGATGGGCATTCGCTGCGCAGATAAGGTTTTTTGTGGCATCTACATTGGATTGATAAAATGCTTCCCACTTACCCCAAGGGTTTGAGAGTGCGGCGCAATGGATGATCGCATCCATACCTTGGCATACTTCATGAACCGCTGATTTATCCTCTAAATTGATTAAATGCGGTGTGACATTGAGTTGGTCTGCGAGTTGTTTTGCGATGACAGTATTTCGCGCAGTAAAGTGCAGTTCATGTTGCTGGTGAAACATTCGTAGAATCGCACTGCCCAGCATACCACTGCCACCTGTGACTAATATTCTCATAATTTAAGTACGCCCATCCCCAACGAGAGCCCAGCAGCAGTGCCCGCCAATAACACATGTTTCCCTTGTGTGCCTGGTTGGTTGCGTAGCCAGTGCAAATTTATCGGCAGCGACGCAGCGACTTGGTTACCCAAAGTAGAAAAGTGATTAACGGTTTTCTCTTTCGGTAAACCGACGAGTGAGGGTAACTTCTTTAAACCGTGAGCACTCGCTTGGTGTGGAAGAAAGTAGTTAATATCGCGAAGAGTGACTGGAGAGGAGCCAAAGCCTTTTTCAAGAAACGCTGGCAAAGTTTTGCGCACATGCTTAAACAGTGCTTTGCCTTCCATCTCAAATTGGCAGTTTTTCAAATAGGCTTGATGCTTTGAAGTATGCGGGTTGATATGACTGCCTCCCCCCTTAATTTGACAGAATGAATACCCAGCGTGATGCGTTTCAAAGTGGCTTGTGATCAGCCCTTCATTCTCTGTTTGCTCTAGTAAAAACGCTGCTGCACCATCGGCAAATAAGGTTGCAACTTCAGGTTTGAGTGCGAAGCTGCGATTCAGTGTGATGCCCGTAGCGAGCTCACTGGTGACAATAATAATACGTTGGTAGCGTTTTGCTATGAAAAGGTTCTGAGCAAGATTGAGAGCTGAGAGAAAAGACAAGCAGGTACTGTTTAAATCAAAACTTTCTAGCGATGTCGGGGCGTCTAATGCAGCTAAAACTGCTGAAGCATCATAAGGTAAAGACTGATGATGTGTGCCACTGGCATAAATAAGGAGGTCAACAGAACTTAGTGAGTGTGTGTTGCCGAGACATTGCATTATCGCTTGCATTGCCATATATACAGCGGTTTCTTTCGTGCTAGCTACATGACGATATTCAACATCAAATTTGTTTCGACAAGTCCCTGAGGGTAATTTTAGGAAGCGATCCATCTCCCGATCTGACCATTGATTGACTGGCAGATAACTTCCACTGGAAAGGATATTAAAGCCCATTATTTTCTACAAAGTTATTAAAAACGCCGTTCAAAATAACTTAAGTTGCATATTGGGTCTATATCGAGAAGGTTAAAAAAATAAGTGAGACAATGCGAATGGGAGCGATAACACGCTTTGTATGCAAGACTGAGTACAAAATATTCGTTAATGAGCCAGGTGTTGATCAACTGGCTCAATTTAAAAGGTGAGAGTTTTACTTCTTAAATTTGGCTAAAATACGATCCAAATGGTTAGCAAACTCTCTGCGTTCAGTTTGAGACAGCGCTGCTGGCCCTCCCGTTTGAATACCGCTTGATCGCATGGTATCCATAAAGTCACGGATATTGAGTCGCGCTTTGATAGTATCTTTCGTGTAAAGCTCGCCTCGTGAACTTAGCGCCAATGCGCCTTTGCTAATGACTTCATCTGCAAGTGGAATATCTGATGTGATCACCAGATCATTGGCTTCGACACGACGAACAATTTCGTTATCCGCAATATCAAAACCGGCAGGCACTTGCAGAGAGTGAATATTGGCACGCTTTGGTACAGGAACTACGTGGTTTGCAACAAAGGTACACTCAACACCGGTTCGTTCAGCCGCACGTACGATAGTCTCACGAATGACTTTCGGACAAGCATCTGCATCTACCCATAATTTCATGCTGTTTTCTCATTTAGTTTGGCTTCAAGCTCTTCAACACGAGCCACCAGTTTAGCTACCGTGTTTTCCAGAACAGTGATGCGATCTTCTTCTTTCGGTGTTTGTACCGCAACTTCAACTTTAGGGATGCGATTCGTGCTTTTCCAACTTTTGATGGTTGCGATTAATGCTGGCATAGGCACAGGCGTTTTCATTCGAGCTTTGACCAGAGCAACGGTTGGCTCTTTACCTTGCTGTTGCAACTGCTCCATCACGGCTTCCAGCTCTTTAGTGATGTCTTGAGTTAACATATTTTGTCCCTACTAAAATGACTTCTGTCATCATACGTTGAGGCGCTGAAATTAGCGAATGGCAATTTCGGCAGACCCTTGTGCGAGATCTCTCACAGAGGTTGTGAGAGAAAACGATTTCGTCATCAGGCTTAAAGAAATTGGTTTGCATAAGATCTTGAAAAATAAGGTCTTAACATTTTTTTAACTAAGTGTTTAAACAAAAGAATATCTTGGGCTGATTGTGATTTAAAAGGAAAAGCGTAAATTAAACCTTGTCGGCAGGAAGCAGACATGGAACAGGAAAGCACCAAGGATTTGGTCATCGTCAGGACGACGATTTGATTATTCAGGATGAGTGATCAAGCACGGAGCGCAGGACATTGTAAGGACACAATCATCAACAGGATGTTGATGACTAAGGATAGACAATGGACCCCTCTTAGGATTGAGGTAAGGACAGCATCAGGAAGATGCAATGGACACCGCTCAAGGAACAAGTGATGCGCGCTAACGAGGATTGTTAGCTATCAGGATGATAAGGACACCGCTAGGACGGCGACGTAAGGACTAAGCTGACGGAATCAGCCACTATTATGGATGATGCATGGAGCACTATTTAGTAGCCGGACTGCTGCGAGTAAGACTATGACCCCGATACGCTAGTGTCGGGGTCTTTCTTATTTTGCACTTTCATAATTTCAGATAATTAAAAGTGTCAATATTACATAATTTATAAATTCCTCATAACACTGAATAAAAAACAATCCAGATCAATATCCTTTCCAATCAGTTGGTTTAACTTTCGGCTTCTCTAAAAGGCGTTATGTACCGCATAACAAATGAATAGCTCTTGAGCTTCTGCTATGCGGATAAATTAAGTTTGCTGTAATCAAGGAACAGATGTGACCATAGTAACCAGAAGAATGCTTCTTCTACCCTACAATGAGTCGTTGCAACTAGAGTTCGTGATGTTAAATTGCTGCGCTAAGAATCGCGCAGAGATGAATGGACCACATACCGTGTCTTCTGCGAAACAGTTGTTTGAGAAGATTCTGGATGATGAGAATGTCTACAGTATGGCGGTACTTGAAAGTACCAGCCGTGACTATATGGGACACGTGTTCATTTCGAATCTGGAGCATGAACCAGAGCTGGGATTTATCTTTGATAAAGCTTATTGGGGTAAAGGATTAGCAACAGAAGCGCTAAAGGCGTTTTTCCCGAAGGCGTGTCGTGAGCTTGGACTACACAAAGTCAAAGCAAATGTGAATAGTCATCACAAAGCATCCATGGCAGTACTGGAAAAACTTGGATTTACAAAGACAAGAGAAAGCAAGGACCTATACGGCCCTTACTTTGAAATGGAATTTACAAGCGATGTGGCGGTAGGTGAAAGTTCAGCGGCCTAAACCCGATCATCGTCAATTCTCCTTGGTAGCAATCGTCACCAAGAGATGAGAACTCAAATTGATACACTGTATGCCAACGCCAGATTCCGTCTGGCGTTTTCATTTTATGTGCACCAAATGCGATGCTGACCAATTGCAGATCAAGTTGCTCGCATTTGCGTGTAATAGCCGCTTTCGCTAATTCTGATTGGCGTCTTTGTTGCCAAAACAAAAAGCAGAAAAAGCACAGTCCTAAAATGGCTAGTAAGTCACCAATCATCCCTAATCCTTTATTATCCCTTGGTCGCTTGCTGCAATTTGACTAATGCCGTCGCTAGCTCTTCCGATGGGCTAGAGTGTAATAGAGGTAGCAGAACCATTCTTAGTTCTGGCAGCATCACTAAGTCGGCAAATAATTGGTTGAAGAGTGCTTGGTTGCCTGTTTGAGCAAGGCGCAGTAAAAACTGCTCAGCGACATTTGCATCAGCCAATAAGTGCCAAGTGCGGCCTGCGATACCAATTAAGACCTCGTGATGACTTAAACGTGGGCTTTGTAAAATTGTGTTCAACACTGGCAGTGAAATTTCCGACGATGCGCCTGCTAGAGCACGGATTAACGCAGATAATAGGAACAGATCAGGCTCATCACTTTCAATCTCTTGCTGTGCTTGTTCTGCAATACGCTGTGCTAGGCGCTCTTGCAGTTCTACATGTTCTAAAGCACCAAGCAGAGCGTAGCGTGGTTCGTTTGGTAGATGGTTTAAGGCCTTACGTAGTGTCACCGCATTTTGCTCTTGGCCAAGGCGTGCGGCCATATCAGTAATACCTTGTAGACCAACGGTTTGCCAGTTTTCCCAACCGAGACCACCAGTGAAATAGTGCTGAGTATGTTCGTAATACTGGCTGGTGGGTAAATCTAAACTAGCGCAAACTCGGCTATGAAATACCGCCATCTTCTCTTCAGCGGGTTTGAAAGTATATGGGTTGTTAGAAAGCTTTTGTTGTTGCTCTTCCGACATTTCCTCATTCAGACGAGTTCCCATCGCCTCTACAACGTATTTAATGAAGTTACCGATATCGGATTGCTTTAGCAAACCACGTTCATCCAGCTCAAATTTTAGAAACCAAATCCACGGTTGTTTTTGTTCATTCCAATACGCGATCGCGAGGTGCGCTTTACGTTGCATTGGGAATGGGTAAGGGCACTGGCCTTTTTCCACATCCGCAAACACTTGTGCATCGATGGTTTTGATACGACGACCAAGGTCGAAGATTTGATATTCACAATGGCTGTTATTTAACAGCTGAGTGAGGGTTTGAATGTTTTCCATTAAATACGACATCCTAATGTTCTTTTCACAAGAAATGGTATCATTCTCGGCTAATTCAAGGTTCGAGACGGAATTAATGGCAACAAACATCCAATTGGTCGACTTACTTCAACAACTTGAAGCGCAATTACAGCACTATGAGCTGTGGCAACAAACCATGCCTACGACAGAAGCGTTACAGAGCACAGAACCTTTCGCGATTGATACGCTGCATCCCCACGAGTGGTTACAATGGATTTTTATTGCACGTATGCGCGCGTTAGTGGAAAGTAACCAGCCTTTGCCGCGTGGCTTTTCTATCGAACCGTATTTCGCGGAAGCTTGGAAGCAAGAACCACATTATGCTGAGCTACTTGTAACCATCCGAACCATCGACGAACTATGTAAGTAATCTCAATGTCAGAACAAGAAACATCACAAGTTGTTACTCCAGTGGAATTGGAGATCGTTTATCAGGATGAGTACTTTGTTGCAGTAAATAAGCCTGCAGGTATGTTGGTGCACCGCAGTTGGTTAGATAAACACGAAACAGTTTTCGTTATGCAAACGCTGCGCGACCAAATTGGCCAACATGTGTTTCCTTTGCACCGTCTGGATCGTCCGACGTCTGGTGTGCTTGTGTTTGCATTGTCGAGTGAAGTTGCATCGCAAGTGATGCCGATGTTTGCTGAACATAAGATGGAGAAAACCTATCACGCGATCGTTCGCGGCTGGATTGAGGAAGAAGACGTTCTCGATTACGCGCTAAAAGTTGAGCTGGATAAAATTGCCGATAAGTTCGCTTCGCAAGAGAAAGAAGCGCAGGATGCAGTGACAGCCTACAAACCGTTAGCGAAAGTTGAGGTGCCGTATTCAACAGGTAAGTTCCCAACCACTCGCTATTGCTTGATGGAAATGCAGCCAAAGACAGGGCGTAAGCATCAGCTGCGTCGCCACATGGCCCACCTACGTCATCCTATCGTCGGTGACACCAGCCATGGTGATGGTAAGCATAACAAGTTGTATCGTACAGAGTTTGATTCTCACCGTTTGTTGCTGCACGCGTCGGAGTTACGTTTTGTCCACCCATTTACCGAGCAAGAAATCGTAATGAAAGCGGGTATTGATGAAACGTGGCAAAAATTGTTTGCACGATTCGAGTGGGATGAATCATTGGTGCAATAAGCCGTTAGTTTGATGAGCTCCGCTTTGATTCAATCAAAAAGAAAGGGGTTGGTATCTATACCAACCCCTTTTAAATTGTTTAGTTCTTAACGTTTTATTTCAGCTTTTCTAGATCCGCTTCGATCTCGGCGATTTTACTCGAAACCACCTTTTCCAGATGACGAAGATCGGACAGAATCTTCTGCTTCACGTCCACTTCTGCGGTTTTTACCGGTTTAGTTATCTTGTTTAATTCGTCGATGACTAGAGTTAAGTTACGATTGATTTCAGTAATTTCTTTGTACTTATGGCTGCCGCTGTCGACCAAGACGTTCTTTACTTGGCGTGGATATTTGAATTTAACGCTTTTGGCAAAGAATTCGCCTTTTTGTTTGTGGAAGTAAATTTTGAGGACGTCTTTGTGTGCTTCTTGGCGTAGGGAGTAACGTTCAATTTGTTTTGGTTCGTGGATACCCAAACCAGTGAGGTGGGGATACATAGGCTACCTCTGTCTCATAACTAGAATAAGTTTTCCGTATAACTGTAGCAGCCCATTTATGAGCTAGATAGCTGATATTTAGTCAAATTGCTCAACTTGTGGGCAAGATCGCTCTGGTTCTTACCCACGGTTTTATTGCTTAATCGCTTTTACGCAGAAACAGAATCGGACAACTTTTCAATCAGCTTCTCGCGCAATTCGTCTTGTTGTTCATCACTCAGACGACCACCAGAATCACTTGTGAGGATAAACAAATCTTCTGCACGTTCTCCAATTGTGGTGATCTTAGCGGCGTGTAAGTTAATGCCTAAGTCTGCAAACGTACGCCCCACTTTGGCGAGAAGCCCAGGCGTATCAAGTGCCACGAACTCCATTAAAGTGCGTTTCTTGCTCTTAGTTGGTAGGAAGTCGACCTTGGTTTTGACGTTAAAGTGCTGAAGTTTATTTGGTGTACGACGTGTTTTGATTTTTGTCGGACGACCATCTTCCAATACGTGAGTAATGTGCTTGGTGACAGCGCCATGACGACCTTCTTCAATTGCTTTACCGTGTTGATCTAGCACCATAAAGGTATCGAGTACATAGCCATCTTTACTGGTCATGATCTGCGCGTCATGAACGTTAAAATTACGACGATCGAGCTCTGCAACCACCGTCGCGAATAGGGCTGGTTGGTCTGGGCAGTAGACGAACACTTCGGTACCACCACGCGTGGCTTTTTTGCTGATCAGAACCAGTGGTTTACTTGCGTCTTCCATACGCAGCAAGTTCTCACAATGCCAAGCAATTTGTTTATGGGTATGACGCAAAAAGTAGTCGGCTTTAAAGCGCTGCCAAAGCACCTCGATCTTGCGTGCCGAGAAACCCTCTTTACGCAGTAGCGCTGACGCCATTTGCTGGTTGTGGCGTATACGTTCACGAACATCCACAGGGTTCTCCAAGCCGCGACGCAACGCGCGCTGAGTTGAGTAGAACAATTCAGCGAGCAGGGTACGCTTCCAGCTATTCCAAAGCTCTGGGTTAGTCGCACAGATATCTGCAACAGTCAGGCATACGAGGTACTCAAGATACTCTTCATCACGTACTTGTTTCGCAAACTCAGTGATGACGTCTGGATCGTATATATCGCGTCGCTGAGCGGTCACAGACATCAGTAAGTGATGCCTTACTAGCCAACTTACCAATTTCGCTTCAGGTTTAGATAGGCCGTGCTCAATACAAAAATCATACGCTTCACCTTCACCAATAACGGAGTGATCGCCACCACGCCCTTTACCGATATCATGGAAAATCGCGGCCAGAATCAGCAATTCTTTCTTTTGAATACGAGGGTAAACTTCACAACAAATCGGGTGCTTGCTGTGGTTTTCTGCGTAGCTAAAAGTATTGATGTGTTTGAGTAGGCGAATGCTGTGTTCATCCACGGTATAAACATGGAACAAATCAAATTGCATCTGACCGACAATTTGGCTCCATTGCGGAAGATACGCCGCCAGTACACCAAGTTTGTGCATCAGACTGAACGCCTTATGCAGCGCATTTGGATGACGACACAGCGCCATAAACTTTTCACGCGCTTCAGGAATAGTGTGCAAGAACTTGTTTAAGCGACGACGCGCAGTACGCAACTGACGCAACGTAGGAGGGCTCACGCCTTCGATGCTCGAATCATTGGCGATGTGCAGGAACATATCCAAAATGGTTTCAGGACGAGCTTGGAACAGCGCGGGTTTGCGAGCCTCGATCAGTGAACCACGGCGTTGGAAATCCTCATCAATGATTTCGGCATCTGCAGAGGCGCCACCGTTGATGATCGCTTGATCAAACAGCTTGAGAAGCATTTTATTAAGCTCTGCTACACGTCTAAGCGTACGGTAGAACTCTTTCATCATCATTTCGACGCCGCGGTTACCTTCGCCGACATAGCCCAAATGTTCAGCCACTTGTGCTTGATGTCCGAACGTTAAACGGTTGTCATAACGGCGTAGTTCAATATGCAGAGCAAAACGGACTCGCCATAAGAAATCCTGACACTCAACCAACTCACGGTATTCTGCGTCGGTAAGAAAGCCATAGCGGCTCATTTCCAGCAATGAAGTCGCACCAAAGTGACGACGTGCTACCCAACTTAAAGTGTGAATATCCCGTAGACCGCCTGGGGTTGACTTGATGTCAGGTTCAAGGTTGTAGGTGGTGTCATGGTAACGAGCATGGCGCTCACGTTGTTCTTGAATCTTGGCGCGGTAAAAGGTCTCACTTGGCCAGAAAGAGTCGGATAGCACCACTTTCTTCAACGCTTGGAAAGTGTCTTCACTACCACACAACAAACGAGCTTCCTGTAGGTTGGTTGCAACAGTTAAATCCGCTCGGCCAATTTCCGCACATTCAGCAACAGTTCGAACGGCATGACCGACTTCGAGGCGCAAATCCCAAAGTAGGGTAATGAATTCACTGATTTTAGCTTCAAGGGCGTTCGGTAATTTGTTGTTCGACAAAATCAAAATGTCGATATCAGAAAGGGGGTGTAACTCACCACGGCCATAACCACCTACTGCAACCAGCGATATATTATGGATGTCTTTGAAGCCAAAGTATTGCCACAAACGGTTGAGGAGTAAGTCCATGTACTCAGCGCGTGACAACACCAAATTGGTGACTGGATGGTGGGTAAGAAATTCTTGTTTTTGAAATGAACTGAATTTTTCGAGTTCTTGCTTAAGTTCAGCGATGTTGATCTGTTCATCGGTAAACGAAAGAGGGGACTGAAGAGTCATATTTGCTATCCGTGCAACTTGCTACTGTAAGCAATCTAACAAATTTGAAGCAGATAAAAAATATCCCCGCATGGGCGGGGATAAGGAAAGTGATATGCGATTACGCGTTTTTCATTAAACGAGGAATCGTGTCGTCGTTACGAAGCGTCAGCACTTCACAACCGTCTTTCGTCACCACAATGGTGTGTTCCCACTGTGCCGAGTTTTTACCATCGCCAGTGTATACCGTCCAATCATCCTGTGCGTCGACTGTACAACCAAACTTACCTGCGTTGATCATCGGCTCGATAGTAAAACACATGCCTTCTTTTAGTACGCGACGGTCTTTGTTCTTGTAGTGAACCACTTGTGGCTCTTCGTGGAACTCATCACCGATGCCGTGACCGCAGAAGTCTTTCACGATAGAGAACTTGTTGCGTGGGTTGTTCTTGTTGTTCTCTTTGATGTACTTCTCGATTGCTGTACCGATATCACCAACTGTTGCACCAGGCTTAACTTGACGCATACCAATGTACAGAGACTCTTGAGCAACCATACACAAACGTTTGTTTGCTGGAGATACATCACCAACTAGGAACATCTTAGAAGTGTCGCCGTGGTAGCCTTGTGGACGAACGCTTAGATCTGCGTTTTCATCGTTAGGCACGATAACCGTGATATCAACGTTAATGATGTCACCATCTTTAAGTACCGCTGGCTTCATTTGGCCATTTGCACCTTTTTCATCTTCTGTCGCAGGGATGCCGTGACAAACGATGTGGTTGATTGACGTACAGATTGATTTAGGGAATCCATGGTAATCAAGCGGTGCAGAGTAAGCGCCTCGCTCTAGAGCGTAATCGTGACAGATTTTGTTTAATTCTTCTGTCGTCACACCCGCCTTGATGTGCGGTTCGATCATTTCTAGAGTGTCTGCGGCTAGCTTGCCCGCAATACGCATGCGTTCGATTTCTTCAGCAGTTTTAATCTTGATTGACATTGGCTTTCTCTACTTATTCGTAAGCACGTAAACGTGCGAATGCGCGCATTCTATCAGACAACCCTTGCTTAACCCAAGCCAGTTAAGAATATGAGTCATTCTTACTTAAAGTGTAGTGATGGAATTTGGTGAAGAGTAGGGTGGTCATGCAATGGGGGTAAGAAGTGTAAGAAACAATTTTTACTAGCCATCTTAGGCTAAAATATGGTATAAAGCGCGCCGGAATCGAGGACTGTTCTCTTTACTTTTCATTAGAAGAGTAGCGAAGCAAGCTTCTTCCAATTAACTTTTATCTTTAAATCACACACATTCCGTCACATGTTCCGGGGTGCTGAGCAGAAGCTTGGTCGGAATTATGGGGGATGTGGAGGCCTAACCCCATAGAGGATTTTAAAATGGCAACTGTATCAATGCGCGATATGCTGAAAGCTGGTGTTCACTTCGGTCACCAAACTCGTTACTGGAACCCAAAAATGAAGCCATTCATCTTTGGTGCTCGTAACCGCGTTCACATCATCAACCTAGAAAAAACTGTACCAATGTTCAACGAAGCTCTAGCTGAACTAGCTAAAGTTGGCGAGAAGAAAGGTAAAGTTCTATTCGTAGGTACTAAGCGCGCTGCATCTGAAGCTGTTAAAGAAGCTGCAATCGCAAGCAACCAATACTACGTTAACAACCGTTGGTTGGGCGGCATGCTAACGAACTACAAAACAGTTCGTCAGTCTATCAAGCGTCTAAAAGATTTCGAAGCACAAGCACAAGACGGTACTTTCGAAAAACTAACTAAGAAAGAAGCTCTAATGCGTACTCGTGAAATGGAGAAGCTAGAGAAATCTCTTGGTGGTATCAAAGATATGGGCGGTCTACCAGACGCTCTATTCGTAATCGACGCTGATCACGAGCACATTGCAATTAAAGAAGCTAACAACCTAGGTATTCCAGTATACGCTGTGGTAGATACTAACTCTAACCCAGACGGCGTTGACTACATCATCCCAGGTAACGACGACGCGATCCGCGCAGTTCAACTATACCTAAACGCTGCTGCATCTGCAGTAACTGAAGGCCGCAACAAAGACGTTGCAGTAGTTGCTGAAAAAGACGGTTTCGTAGAAGCTGAATAATAGCGGCTCTGCGTCACACTTAGTCTATGTGAAACCTTGTTGTAGCATAGACTGAGTTATAGTTAGCAATGGGGGCCGACAATGTAGGCCCCTGTTTTTTACCTTATTTCGAATCAAACGAGGAATAGAGAATGGCAACTGTAACTGCTGCTCTAGTTAAAGAACTTCGCGAGCGCACTGGCGCTGGCATGATGGAATGTAAGAAAGCGCTTGTAGAAGCAAACGCTGACATCGAACTAGCAATTGAAAACATGCGTAAATCTGGCGCAGCGAAAGCAGCTAAAAAAGCTGGTAACGTTGCAGCTGAAGGCGCAATCATCATCAAAGAAGAAAACGGCGTAGCTGTTCTTCTTGAAGTTAACTGCCAAACTGACTTCGTTGCTAAAGACGGTAACTTCACTGCATTCGCAGAAAAAGTAGCACTTGACGCTCTAGCGACTAAAGCTACTGCTGAAGAGCTAGTTGCTAAATTTGAAGAAGAGCGCGTAGCTCTAGTTGCTAAAATCGGCGAAAACATCAACATCCGTCGCGTTGCTTACGTACAAGGTACTGCAATCGCTTCTTACCGTCACGGTGAGAAAATCGGTGTAGTTGTTGCTGGTGAAGGCGACGCTGAAACTCTTAAGCACGTTGCTATGCACGTTGCTGCTTCTAAGCCTGAGTTCGTTAACCCAGAAGACGTACCAGCTGACGTAGTTGCTAAAGAGAAAGAAGTTCAAGTTGAAATCGCTATGAACGAAGGCAAGCCTCAAGAGATCGCTGAGAAGATGGTTATCGGCCGCATGAAGAAATTCACTGGCGAAATCTCTCTTACTGGTCAAGCTTTCATCATGGAACCTAAGAAATCTGTTGGCGAAATGCTAAAAGAGAAAGGTGCTTCTGTTGCTACATTCGTTCGCCTAGAAGTAGGTGAAGGTATCGAGAAAGCTCAAGAAATGAGCTTCGCTGAAGAAGTAGCTGCAGCTCAAAAAGGTTAATCCTTAGCGACTTGTATAAATATTAGACCGTAGCCTAGGCTGCGGTCTTTTTACGAAAAGAGCGGCAAATCTTAGCCGTGATGAATAGCTATAAGTTTTCTTGTGTCTATTCGTGACTGTTAATCAACAACTCTCTTTTGGAAGGTAAACTCCATGACTACGAACCCTAAACCAGCGTATCAACGTATTCTATTAAAACTGAGTGGTGAAGCTCTTCAAGGCGAAGAAGGTTTCGGTATTGACCCTGCGGTTCTTGACCGTATGGCTCAAGAAGTTAAGGAGCTGGTTGAACTGGGTGTTCAAGTTGGTGTGGTAATCGGTGGTGGTAACCTATTCCGTGGTGCTGGTCTGGCTGAAGCGGGCATGAACCGCGTTGTGGGTGACCACATGGGTATGCTAGCAACAGTAATGAACGGTCTAGCAATGCGTGACGCACTTCACCGCGCATACGTAAATGCTCGCGTAATGTCTGCAATTCCTCTAAAAGGTGTGTGTGACGATTACAATTGGGCAGACGCTATCCGCGAACTTCGCCAAGGCCGTGTAGTAATCTTCTCGGCAGGTACAGGTAACCCATTCTTCACAACAGATTCAGCGGCTTGTCTACGTGGTATCGAAATCGAAGCTGACGTAGTTCTAAAAGCGACAAAAGTTGATGGTGTATTTACTGCTGACCCAGTAGCAAACCCAGACGCAGAGCTGTATGATAAGCTATCTTACACTGAAATTCTGGATAAAGAATTGAAAGTGATGGACTTGGCTGCGTTCACACTTGCTCGTGACCACAAAATGCCAATCCGCGTATTTAACATGAATAAGCCAGGCGCACTACGTCGCGTGGTAATGGGCGAAGCTGAAGGCACGTTGATCTGCGCTGACGCGTAAATCTCAGCGCCATTCAACAAGAGACATGGGATGGCGTTTTGCTTTGCTTAAGCCCTTTAAGCTTTCTTCATGAAAGATGACATTTTTAAGGTGAAACCGTGATTAACGAAATCAATAAAGACGCGCAAGAGCGCATGGACAAAAGCGTTGAAGCGCTAAAGAACAACCTTTCTAAAGTTCGTACTGGCCGCGCGCACCCAAGCCTACTATCTGGCATCTCTGTAGAATACTACGGCGCAGCTACTCCTCTTAACCAAATCGCTAACGTTGTTGCTGAAGACGCTCGTACTCTAGCAATCACAGTTTTCGACAAAGAGCTAACTCAAAAAGTTGAAAAAGCGATCATGATGTCTGACCTTGGCCTAAACCCAATGTCTGCTGGCACAATCATCCGCGTTCCACTTCCACCGCTAACAGAAGAGCGTCGTAAAGACCTAGTTAAGATCGTTCGTGGTGAAGCTGAAGGCGCACGTGTTGCTGTTCGTAACATCCGTCGTGACGCAAACAGCGACCTAAAAGGTCTTCTAAAAGATAAAGAAATCTCTGAAGACGAAGATCGTAAAGCACAAGACGAAATTCAAAAATTGACTGACGTAGCAGTTAAGAAGATCGACGACGTTCTTGCTGCAAAAGAAAAAGAGTTGATGGAAGTTTAATACTCCCATCCACATCACTGTTGGAAAACGCTGTGCTCACAGCTCAGCGTTTTTTTGTGTTAGTCTATCCAACTGATGGAACTCAATTAACTCCCTATGCAAAATTCTCAAGCCTTCTCTGATTCCCTTCCTAAACATATTGCCATCATTATGGACGGTAATGGTCGTTGGGCTAAGTCCAAAGGAAAGCCTCGTGTATTCGGTCATAAAAAGGGCGTAAACGCCGTTCGTAAGACCGTTGCAGCCGCTTCCAAGCTTGGCATCAAAGCCATGACTTTGTTTGCTTTCAGCAGCGAAAACTGGCGTCGTCCAGAAGAAGAAGTCGGCCTTTTAATGGAGCTGTTCATTTCTGTCTTATCGAGTGAAGTGAAAAAGCTGCACAAAAACAACTTACGCCTACGTGTCATTGGCGATACCAGCCGTTTTAGTGAACGCTTACAAGGTAAAATTCTTGAAGCGGAAGCTCTAACTGCCAGCAATACGGGGATGGTGATTAACATTGCAGCCAACTATGGTGGCAAGTGGGACATCACAGAGGCGGCCAAATCGTTAGCGTTAAAAGCGCGTAACGGTGAGATCCGTGTAGAGGATATCAATGAGCAGTTGATTACCCAGCATCTGACTATGGCTGATCTACCAGAAGTCGATCTATTGATTCGTACTAGTGGTGAGTGTCGCATCAGTAACTTCATGCTGTGGCAAATGGCTTATGCTGAAATGTACTTTACTCCTGAGTACTGGCCTGAATTCGATGAAGACAGCTTAGTAGAGGCTGTGACTTGGTTTATCAACCGAGAGCGTCGTTTTGGTTGTACTGGTGAACAAGTGAAGGCATTGATGGCTGCTCAATAAGGACTAGTTAGTTTGAAACAGAGAATAATAACAGCACTAATTTTAGCTCCCCTGGTTATTTTAGGTATTTTTAAGTTACCACTAATGGGCTTTATCATCGCATTGACCGCGATAACCCTATTAGGTTTTTGGGAGTGGACTCAGTTTACAGAAAGCAAATCTCGCATTGCTGCCCTTGTTCCGGCTGCCGTTGTTACCGGACTTAGTTTTCTATTCATTTCGCCTGATGCAGCAAGCCTTAACCAACTGGCAGCTCCGCATTACACCGTTTTAGCACTCGGTTTTGCTTGGTGGATTATCGCAAGTGGAATGGCAATTACTTACCCTAAAACCACTAATTTATGGCAAAGCAGTAAAGTGTTGCGCCATGTATTTGGTTTCCTTACGTTGATCCCTTTCTTATGGAGTGTGATCATTCTTAGGGCTTCTGATTTTGCAGTAGATCCATACCACGGCGCAAAACTTGTGCTGTATGTTTGCTTCTTGGTATGGGCTGCTGATAGTGGTGCTTACTTTGCTGGTAAAAGCATGGGTAAGCGCAAAATGGCGCCTCATGTGAGCCCAAACAAGACGATAGAAGGCTTGATTGGCGGCATTATCGCAGCATTGATTGTTGGCTGGTTGTTCGCCGGTTGGTTTGATATCCAATTTACTAGTCCAATTCACATGGTGGTCATCACATTGGTTACTGTCGTGATTTCTGTGCTTGGTGATTTGGTTGAAAGCATGTTCAAACGTGTGTCAGGCATCAAAGACAGCAGCAACATCATTCCAGGTCACGGCGGTATCCTAGATCGTGTCGATAGCCTTACCGCTGCATTCCCAGTATTTGCTCTTCTTTACTACGTATTCTAATTTAATCGGGAGCGGCATCGTCGCTCCTGAGTTTTTCTAACGGTCTTACATCATGCAAAAGTTAACGATTCTTGGTGCAACAGGCTCAATCGGTGCAAGCACACTAAAAGTGGTTGAACAAAATCCTGAGCTGTTTTCTATCGTCGCATTAGCGGCCAGCACTAACGTTGAAAAGATGGTCGCACTTTGCCGCAAATGGCAACCAAAATACGCTGTTATGGCGGATAAGGCTGCGGCAGTGGCATTAAGCGCTGAGCTAGCTTCAATCTCGCCAAAGACTGAAGTATTAGGTGGTGTTGATGCACTTTGTCATGTTTCTGCACTGGAAGAAGTCGATAGCGTAATGGCGGCAATAGTGGGTGCTGCAGGTCTGTTGCCAACAATGGCAGCGGTAAAAGCGGGCAAGCGTGTGCTACTGGCAAACAAAGAAGCACTTGTGATGTCTGGTCAACTGTTCATTGACGCAGTTGAAGAACATGGCGCAGAGTTACTTCCTGTAGACAGTGAGCACAATGCGATTTTCCAGTGCCTACCACAACAAGTTCAAACTAATCTAGGCCGTTGCAACTTAGAAGAGCATGGCATTTCCTCGATCCTGCTGACTGGTTCTGGTGGTCCATTCCGCTATACCGATATTGCTGAGTTAGATAAAGTGACGCCAGCACAAGCGATTGCTCATCCTAACTGGTCAATGGGGCCAAAAATCTCGGTTGATTCTGCAACCATGATGAACAAAGGCCTTGAGTACATTGAAGCAAAATGGCTATTTAACGCCGCTCGTGAACAACTGAAAGTGATCATTCACCCTCAGTCTGTCATTCATTCCATGGTTCAATACCGCGATGGTTCTGTATTGGCGCAAATGGGAGAGCCAGATATGGCAACCCCGATTGCATTAACCATGTCATATCCATCCCGTGTGGATGCGGGAGTGAAACCGTTAGATTTTACTCAAGTAGGTGAATTGACATTCCTTCAGCCAGATTTTGCACGCTATCCGTGTTTGAAGCTGGCTATCGATGCGTGCTACGAAGGCCAACATGCCACAACGGCTCTGAATGCAGCGAACGAAATTGCCGTTGATGCTTTCCTAAATAATCGACTTGGTTTCACAGATATCGCTCGCATCAATGAGTCAGTTTTGAACAAAATAACTGCAAGCCATAAAAGTGAGAATGTGAATAGCTTGGAAAGCTTGATAGAGCTAGATAGAATGGCACGAACTATCGCCTTAGAATTTTTACGCGAGCGTAGCTAATGACTGGTATTTTGTGGAATTTGGTTTCTTTTATCGTTGCATTGGGCATCTTGGTGGCTGTGCACGAATTTGGTCACTTTTGGGTTGCTCGCCGTTGTGGTGTCAAGGTTGAGAAATTCTCAATCGGTTTTGGTAAGTCTATCTGGAGCAAGGTAGGCAAAGATGGCACTGAGTACAGCATTTCAATGATCCCATTGGGTGGCTATGTCAAAATGGTGGATAGCCGTGTTGATGAAGTACCTGAAAACGAAAAGCACATGGCGTTTGATCAAAAGCCATTGTGGAAGCGCACATCAATTGTTGCGGCGGGTCCTATTTTCAACTTCCTGTTCGCGATCGTTGCGTATTGGTTAGTTTTCCTGATTGGTGTGCCAGCGGTTAAACCTGTAATTGGTGAAGTTACGCCCAATTCAATCGTTGCTCAGGCAGGAATTGAAACAGGGATGGAACTAAAATCTATCTCAGGTATCAAAACTCCGGATTGGGAATCAGTCAACATGGGTTTAATCTCTCATATTGGCGATGATTCAATGACAGTGACCTTAACTTCATCGAATGAAGTGGGCTCTGAAGTGACCAAAACCCTTGATATCCGTGATTGGAAATTTGATCCCGAAACTCAATCAGCAATGCATTCACTTGGCTTTACGCCGTTCACTCCAGAGATATACACGGAGTTAGCGCAAGTAAGTGAAGGCGCTGCGGGTGAAAAGGCGGGTTTACTGGCTGGTGACAAGATTGTCGCGATTAACGGCAAAAAGATTTCTAACTGGAATGAAGTGGTTGAAGCCATTCGTTCTAACCCAGAAACGCCAATTGACCTGACGGTGTTACGTCAGGGTGATGAGCAATCATTGACGTTGACTCCAGGTCGCCGTGAGCTAGCTAACAAACAAGTGGTTGGTTTTGCGGGTATCGCACCTGAAGTCGCAGAATGGCCAGAAAGTTATCGCTTCGAATTACAGTTTGGTGTATTCGAGTCTATTGGCAAAGCGATTGACAAAACTGGTCAAGTTATTGGACTTACAATCAGCATGCTTAAGAAACTGATTGTAGGTGATGTTGGTCTGAACAATCTGAGTGGGCCAATTTCAATCGCCAAAGGAGCAGGGGCGACGGCAGACTACGGTCTGGTTTACTTTTTAGGTTTTCTCGCACTAATTAGTGTTAACCTAGGTATTATCAACCTCGTTCCTTTACCAATGTTGGATGGTGGTCATTTGCTATTTTTTGCAATCGAAGCCGTTATCCGACGCCCAGTACCTGAAAAGGTACAGGAAATGGGTTATCGAATTGGTGGTGCGATTATCTTCTCGCTCATGGCGTTAGCGCTATTTAATGATTTTACTCGTCTGTGATAGTTCAGAGACAAAAGCAGTAGCAAGGAATAATTAGAACAAGTATGGCGATTAAGCGAATTCTGTTTGCAAGTTTACTGGCGACCAGTGTATCTGCAAACGGAGCACAGAACTTTGTAGTTCAAGATATTGAGATCGATGGATTGCAACGTGTGGCACTGGGTGCTGCGTTGCTGAAGATGCCTGTACGTGTCGGCGATACTGTTGACCAAGGCGATGTTGCTGAGATCATTCGTGCACTGTACGCATCGGGTAACTTTGAAGATGTAAAAGTACTGCGCAACGGTGATGTGTTGGTTGTTCAAGTGAAAGAACGCCCAACGATTGCTAGCATCTCATTCTCAGGCAACAAAGCAATCAAGGATGAGCAGCTACAAGAAAACCTGAACGCTTCTGGTGTTCGCGAAGGTGAAGCGCTTGACCGTACTACGCTAAGCAACATCGAAAAAGGTTTGGAAGACTTTTACTACAGCGTTGGTAAATACAACGCGACCGTAAAAGCGGTTGTTACTCCATTGCCTCGTAACCGTTCCGATCTGAAATTTGTCTTCACCGAAGGTGTATCGGCAAAAATTCAGCAAATCAACTTTATCGGCAATGAAGTCTTTTCTGATGAAGACCTTCTTTCTCGTTTCAACCTAAACGTAGACGTGCCATGGTGGAACTTCCTAGCGGACGAAAAATACCAAAAGCAAGTACTTGCTGGTGATATCGAAGCGCTGAAGTCTTACTACCTTGACCGCGGTTATCTGAAATTTAACGTTGATTCGACACAAGTGGCGATTTCTCCTGACAAAAAAGGCGTATACATTACGCTTGGTCTTGAAGAAGGCGACGTGTACACCGTGAAGGACGTGAAATTCCGTGGTGATTTGATCGGTGAAGAAGCAACGTTCGAAAAGCTGGTTCCATTTGAAGACAACGAGACGTACAACGGTTCTCGTGTGACTTCGATGGAAGAAGGTATCAAACGTGTGCTTGGTGAATCTGGTTACGCTTACCCGCAAGTTAACACCATTCCTGAGTTCGACGACGAAAACAAACAAGTATCACTTGTTGTGAACGTAGAACCAGGCAACCGCATCTACGTACGCGATATTCGTTTCACGGGTAACAACTCTACGAAAGACGAAGTACTGCGTCGTGAGATGCGTCAGATGGAAGGCAGCTGGTTAAACTCGAAATCAATTGAAACGGGTAAAACGCGTCTAAACCGTCTGGGTTACTTCGAAAACGTAGAAGTACAAACTGTACGTGTACCTGGCAGCGATGACCAAGTAGACCTAGTTTACTCAGTTAAAGAGGCAAACTCAGGCAGCGTTAACTTTGGTGTCGGCTACGGTACTGAATCAGGCGTCAGCTTCCAAGTTGGTCTACAACAAGACAACTTTATCGGTAGTGGTAATCGCGTTGGTATTAACGCGATGATGAACGACTACCAGAAAAACGTGAGTTTGGACTACCGCGACCCTTACTGGAACCTAGATGGTGTAAGTTTGGGTGGTAAGATCTTCTATGATGAGTTTGAAGCATCTGAAGCGGGTATCGTTGACTATACCAACCAAAGTTACGGTGCAAGTTTGACATGGGGTTTCCCATTCGACGAATTGAACCGTTTTGAGTTTGGTGTTGGTTATACCCACAACAAGATCGGTAACTTGTCGCCTTACTTACAGGTAGAACAGTTCCTACAAGCGCAAGCAGACAATATCGACTCTAGCGGCGCATTGAATACAAACGATTTTGACTTCAACATCTCATGGACACGTAACAACCTAAACCGTGGCTACTTCCCAACAGCGGGTAACCACCAACGTGCATTCTATAAGATGACCGTACCTGGCTCTGACGTTCAATACTTCAAGATGCAGTATGATGTTCGTCAATACGTGCCACTGACTAAGAAGCATGAATTCACGCTCTTGTTCCGTGGTCGTCTAGGTTATGGTAACGGTTATGGTCAAACGGATGGTAACGATAACTTGTTCCCATTCTACGAAAACTACTACGCAGGTGGTTTTACAACACTACGTGGTTTCGGCTCTAACTCTGTAGGTCCAAAAGCGGTTTACCGTGATTACTCAGGCTCAAATAACGGTGCGGACACCGCAACAGATGATTCTGTTGGTGGTAACGCGGTAGCGCTGGCGAGTATCGAGTTGATCGTACCAACACCATTTGCTTCGGATGAAGTTCGTAACCAGATTCGTACCAGTATCTTCTTCGATATGGCGAGTATTTGGGATACTGAATTTGATTACCGCAGCTCAGGTGCTGAATACGGCGACCGTTACTACTACGATTACTCAGATCCAACCAACTACCGTTCATCTTACGGTGCGGCGTTGCAATGGATGTCTCCTATGGGGCCACTAGTCTTCTCACTAGCGAAACCAATTAAGAAATATGATGGCGACGATGAAGAGTTCTTCACGTTCACTATCGGTAGAACCTTCTAAAGAGGAAAATATTTTGAATAAAATGATCAAAGCGGCTGGGATTGGCCTTCTTGTACTTAGCTCTTCAATGTTTGCAAACGCGGCTGAAGCTGCTCAGAAAATTGCTTACGTAAACACGGCTCAGGTTTTCCAATCTCTTCCTCAGCGCGAAGTGGTTCTACAAAAAATGCAGAAAGACTTCAAGAGCAAGGCAGACGAGCTGAAGTCTATCCAAGCAAAAGCGAAGACTAAGATTGAAAAGCTACAGCGTGATGGCCAACTTCTAGGCCAAGACGAAGTTGAAAAGCTACGTATCGACATCGCTAAACTAGACAGCGAGTACAAAGTAAAAGCTCAAGCTCTAGAGAAAGCAAGCGCACGTCGTGAAGCTGAAGAAAAAGCGAAGCTATTCAAAACGATTCAAGATGCTGTGAAGAAAGTAGCAACGAAGAAAGGTTACGATATGGTAATCGATATTTCTTCTCTTCAGTACGGTAAGCCAGAATACAACATCTCTGAAGACGTAATTAAAGCTCTAAAATAAGAAGTTATGAAGACATTAACATTAGCCGAGTTGGCGACAATTACCGGGGGAGAGCTGTTTGGTGACGAGTCACTCGTCGTAAGCCGTGTAGCTCCAATGGATAAAGCACAAGAAGGTGACGTTACCTTTTTGTCTAACCCAAAATACGCAAAGCACCTTGCTGAATGTCTCGCGACAGTCGTGATGGTGAAGGAAGAGCACAAAGAGCAGTGTACAGGCAATGCGCTTGTTGTCGCTGACCCTTATGTAGCTTTTGCTCGTGTGGTTCAAGCTATGGATACCACACCGAAGCCTGCTGAAGACATTGCACCTAGTGCCGTGATTGCAGCAGACGTGAAGATGGGTGCAAACGTAGCAGTCGGTGCAAATGCAGTGATTGAAACGGGTGTAGAGCTTGGCGACAACGTTATTGTTGGTGCGGGCTGTTTTATCGGTAAAAACGCAAAGTTAGGCAACAACACCAAGCTTTGGGCTAATGTTACTATCTATCATGAAGTGTCACTTGGCGATGACTGTCTGGTTCAATCTGGCACAGTCATCGGCTCAGACGGTTTCGGTTACGCGAACGATAAAGGCGAGTGGATCAAAATTCCTCAGCTTGGTTCAGTGCGCATCGGTAATCGTGTTGAGATTGGTGCATGTACCACGATTGACCGTGGTGCACTTGAAGACACCATCATTGAAGACAACGTGATTCTTGATAACCAGCTTCAAATCGCTCATAACGTGCAGATCGGATATGGTACCGTGATGCCAGGTGGTACTATTGTCGCTGGCAGTACCAAAATTGGTAAATACTGCCAGATCGGCGGCGCGTCGGTTCTTAACGGACATATTACGATTGCAGATGGCGTAGCTATCACCGGTATGGGCATGGTTATGCGCAGTATCGAAGAGAAAGGCTTGTATTCGTCAGGTATTCCACTGCAAACGAACCGAGAGTGGCGTAAGACGGCAACTCGAGTTCATCGCATTGACGATATGAACAAACGCCTGAAAGCTGTTGAGAAGCAGCTGGAACCGAAAGAAGAATCTTAGTTCCATAATTCTGAACAAAGACTCGCGAAATGCGGGTCTTTTTCTTCTATAATGACGCGCTATAAGTAGATTTATCACCAAGCTGGTATACACTTTGCAGGCATTTCCTGATTAAGTGGCTTTTGCCGCTGCCTTGCCATCTTGGTTGTTGAGTATTGATATAGGAAGACGACTTTGACTACTGAAAAGAAAACGATGAACATCTCTGAAATTCAAGAGCTACTACCTCATCGCTACCCATTCTTATTGATCGACCGAGTGATTGACTTCCAAGAAGAGAAGTACCTTCACGCGATTAAAAACGTGTCGGTTAACGAACCTCAGTTCACAGGTCACTTTCCACAATTGCCAGTCTTCCCAGGTGTTCTTATTCTGGAAGCGATGGCGCAGGCGACAGGCTTACTTGCATTTAAATCATTTGGTGCGCCAACTGAAAATGAGCTGTACTACTTCGCAAGTGTTGACGGTGCAAAATTCCGTAAACCAGTAGTACCAGGCGACCAAATGATTATTGAAGTAGAATTTTTGAAAGAGCGTCGCGGCATTGCTGCATTCAAAGGTGTAGCGAAGGTTGACGGCGAAGTAGTATGTTCAGCAGAGCTGAAGTGTGCTCGTCGAGAGTTTTAATATGATTCATGAAACCGCTAAAATCCACCCAGCTGCGGTGGTAGAAGAAGGCGCGAAAATTGGCGCTAACGTGACTGTTGGTCCATTCACTTACATCACCTCAACGGTAGAGATCGGTGAAGGTACGGAAGTGATGTCTCACGTAGTGATCAAAGGTCACACCACAATTGGTAAAGACAACCGCATTTTCCCACATGCTGTCATTGGTGAAGAGAACCAAGATAAGAAGTACGGTGGCGAAGATACAACAGTGGTTATCGGTGACCGCAACGTGATTCGTGAAGCGGCTCAGGTTCATCGTGGCACTGTCCAAGATAAAGCAACCACTGTGATTGGTGATGATAACTTGCTGTGTGTTAACGCGCATATTGCTCACGATGTTATCGTTGGTAACCATACTCACATTGGCAACAACGCGATTCTTGGCGGTCACGTAACGGTTGATGACCATGCCGGCGTTATGGCACTTTCTGCGATTCACCCATTCTGTACGGTAGGTGCTTACGCTTACGTTGGCGGCTGTTCTGCAGTTGTTCAGGATGTACCAGCTTACGTACTTGCACAAGGTAACCATGCGACACCATTTGGTTTGAACTTGGTTGGTTTGAAGCGTAACGGTTTTGAAAAACCAGAAATCCGTGCATTGCAAAAAGCGTACAAAGAGCTTTACCGCTCAGGCAAAACGCTAGAAGAAGTGAAGCCGATCCTTGCTGAAATGGCACAAGAGTGGCCAGCAGTAAAACGTTTCTCAGACATTCTGGAAACAACGGAACGTGGCATCATTCGTTAATTTACGAATGTGCGGTTAATGAGAAAAGATCGCGCCCAATTGGGCTGCGGTCTTTTTGTGTTTTATGGATAGGGTAAAATAGCAAGATCCTCGGATATTACTCTCTATCCATAGCGCATAGGAAAAAGCGAAAGAAAGATGGAAAGACCACTACGTATTGGCATCATTGCCGGAGAACTGTCAGGCGATACTCTTGGCGAAGGCTTCATCAAAGCAGTTAAAGAACAATACCCAGATGCAGAATTTGTCGGTATTGGCGGCCCTAAAATGATCGCGCAAGGCTGTGAGTCACTGTTTGAAATGGAAGAGTTGGCTGTGATGGGCTTGGTTGAAGTTCTGGGTCGCTTACCAAGATTATTAAAAGTGAAAGCAGAGCTGATTAAGTATTTCACTGCAAATCCGCCGGATGTCTTTGTAGGGATCGATGCACCAGACTTTAACCTACGTGTTGAGTTAGATTTAAAAAACGCAGGAATCAAAACGGTACACTACGTGAGCCCTTCTGTTTGGGCTTGGCGTCAAAAACGTATCTTCAAGATTGAAGCGGCAACCAACCTAGTATTGGCTTTCTTACCTTTCGAAAAAGCGTTTTACGACAAATTCAATGTGCCTTGTGAATTCATTGGTCACACATTGGCAGATGCCATTCCTCTGCATTCAGACAAGGCTCCTGCACGTGAGTTACTCGGTTTAAAACATGATAAACAATGGTTAGCGGTGCTTCCGGGGAGTCGTGGCAGTGAGTTGAAAATGCTCTCTCAACCGTTTATTGAAACCTGTAAAAAACTGCATCAGAAGTTCCCTGATCTTGGCTTTGTTGTTGCGTTAGTAAATCAGAAACGTCGCGAGCAATTCGAGCAAGCGTGGAAAGAGTATGCGCCAGAGTTGGATTTCAAACTGGTAGACGATACCGCTCGTAATGTGATTACGGCGTCTGATGCCGTGATGTTGGCGTCTGGTACGGTCGCGCTTGAGTGTATGTTGTTAAAACGACCAATGGTTGTAGGGTACCGTGTTAACGCGGTTACCGCCTTCCTAGCCAAGCGCCTGCTGAAAACCAAATACGTGTCATTACCAAACATTTTGTCGGATAGCGAGTTAGTAAAAGAATACCTGCAAGAAGAGTGCACTCCAGAAAACTTATTCACTGAAGTGTCTCGCTTACTAGAGAGCGATAACCAACAGATGTTGGATAAGTTTACGGAAATGCATCACTGGATACGCAAAGACGCGGACCAACAGGCTGCAAATGCGGTTCTAAAACTGATTGAAAAATAGAGATTTACCATGGCTGTAAAACCAAAAACGACCAAAGCGAAAGTAGAGCTCCCACCGTTTGAATACCCACAAGGTTACCAATTGGTTGCGGGTGTAGATGAAGTAGGGCGTGGGCCTCTTGTCGGCGACGTTGTTACCGCTGCGGTTATCTTAGATCCAAATAACCCAATTGAGGGTTTGAACGACTCGAAAAAGCTGAGCGAGAAAAAACGTCTCGCACTTCTGCCCGAAATTAAAGAGAAAGCCTTAACTTGGGCGGTCGGCCGCTGTTCTCCTGAAGAAATTGACGAGCTTAACATATTGCAAGCCACCATGGTTGCCATGCAACGTGCAATTGCCGGTTTGAAAGTGCAGCCAGACCTCGCACTTATCGATGGCAACCGCTGTCCGCAGTTGCCAATGGATTCCCAAGCGGTGGTGAAGGGTGATTTGCGAGTTGCGGAAATCAGTGCGGCTTCAATCATTGCAAAAGTGGTTCGTGACCAAGAAATGGAAGAATTGGACAAGCAATACCCACAGTTTGGTTTTGCAAAGCACAAAGGTTACCCAACCAAAGCGCACTTTGAAGCGATTGAAGAGCACGGCGTGATCAGTGAACATCGCAAGAGCTTCAAGCCAGTGAAGAAAGCACTTGGTATTGAAGAATAATTAGCGGCTGCTTGGTGTTATAAGCCAGCCCTTAGGTTAGAATTCCCAACAAGATTTAGTTTTACGGTACCTGTTAATGTCAGATCCCAAGTTCATTCACCTTCGTGTCCATAGTGACTTCTCGATGGTGGATGGTATCAACAAAGTTCCACCGCTCGTTAAGAAAGTCGCCGAACTCGGCATGCCAGCAATGGCACTGACCGATTTCACCAACTTATGTGGTTTGGTGAAATATTACGGCACAGCTCACGGTAGTGGTGTTAAGCCAATCATTGGTGCAGACTTTAAAATGCAATCCGATGAGTTTGGCGAGGAACTGACACAACTGACCGTATTAGCGGCGGACAACACCGGTTATAAAAACCTGACATTGTTGATTTCCAAAGCGTATTTACGTGGTCACGTTCAACATCAGCCTGTTATCGATAAAGCATGGTTAGCGGAACTGTCAGAAGGACTTATCATTCTTTCTGGTGCGAAAAACGGTGAAATCGGTAAGGCATTGCTAAAAGGCAACCGTAAAGTTGTCGACAGCTGTGTCGAGTTTTATAACCAATATTTCCCTGACCGCTTCTATCTAGAATTGGTTCGAACCGGTCGCCCAGATGAAGAAACCTACCTTCACTTTGCGATTGAATTGGCAGAAGAGGTAGAACTGCCAGTTGTTGCAACTAACGAAGTGGTGTTCATCAGCGAAGACTTGTTTGATGCTCATGAAATCCGTGTTGCGATCCACGATGGTTACACCCTAGAAGATCCACGACGCCCAAAGAACTACAGTCCAGAGCAGTATTTGCGTACGGAAGAGGAAATGTGCGAGCTGTTTGCCGACATTCCTGAAGCGCTGGAAAACAGTGTCGAAATCGCTAAACGCTGTAATGTAACGGTTCGTCTTGGTGAATACTTCCTGCCAGCCTTCCCAACCGAAGGGATGGAAGAAACCGAATTCTTGGTGATGAAATCTCGTGAAGGCTTGGAAGAACGTCTTGAGTTCCTATTCCCAGACGAAGCCGAACGTAAAGAGCGTCGACCAGAATACGACGATCGCCTTCAAATCGAACTCGACGTAATCAACCAAATGGGGTTCCCGGGTTACTTCTTGATCGTAATGGAGTTCATCCAGTGGTCGAAAGACAATGCGATTCCAGTAGGCCCAGGTCGTGGTTCGGGTGCTGGTTCTTTGGTGGCATACGCACTGAAGATCACCGACCTTGACCCGTTGGAATATGACCTTCTTTTCGAACGTTTCTTGAACCCAGAACGTGTCTCCATGCCCGATTTCGACGTTGACTTCTGTATGGACAAACGTGACCAAGTTATTGACCACGTAGCAGAAATGTACGGTCGTGATGCGGTATCGCAGATCATCACGTTTGGTACCATGGCGGCAAAAGCGGTAATCCGCGACGTTGGCCGTGTATTGGGCCACCCATTTGGTTTCGTTGACCGGATCTCGAAACTGGTTCCGCCTGACCCAGGTATGACGCTAGAGAAAGCGTTTAAAGCTGAGCCAGCGCTACCAGAGCTTTACGACGCCGATGAAGAAGTCAAAGAGCTGATCGATAAGTGTCGTATCCTAGAGGGTTGTACACGAAACGCCGGTAAGCACGCGGGTGGTGTTGTAATTTCACCTACCACGATCACTGACTTTGCGCCGATTTATGCTGATGCGGAAGGCCACTTTCCCGTTACTCAGTTCGATAAGAACGACGTTGAAACCGCTGGCTTGGTTAAGTTTGACTTCTTGGGTCTGCGTACCTTAACCATCATCGACTGGGCACTGGGCCTGATTAACCCACGTTTAGAACGTGAGGGTAAAGAATCCATTCAAATTGAATCGATCCCGCTGGTGGACCCGGCGTCTTTCCGACTATTACAAAACTCAGAAACTACTGCGGTATTCCAGCTGGAATCGCGTGGTATGAAAGAACTGATCAAACGTCTTCAGCCGGACTGTTTCGAAGACATCATCGCATTGGTAGCCCTTTTCCGTCCCGGTCCGCTACAGTCGGGCATGGTAGATAACTTTATCGACCGTAAACACGGGCGAGAAGCGATCTCTTATCCAGATGAAAAGTGGCAACACGAATCACTTAAAGAGATTCTGGATCCCACTTACGGCATCATCCTGTATCAAGAACAGGTAATGCAGATTGCACAGGTACTGTCTGGCTACACCCTTGGTGGTGCGGACATGCTTCGTCGTGCGATGGGTAAGAAAAAGCCTGAAGAGATGGCGAAGCAGCGTGCCACCTTCGAAGAAGGCGCGATTGCTAATGGCGTCGATGGCGAGTTGGCGATGAAAATCTTCGACTTGGTAGAAAAGTTTGCAGGTTACGGTTTTAACAAATCGCACTCGGCAGCTTATGCGTTGGTTTCTTACCAAACGCTATGGCTAAAGACGCACTTCCCAGCAGAGTTCATGGCAGCGGTAATGACCGCAGATATGGACAACACGGAAAAAGTCGTTGGCCTTGTAGACGAATGTTTCCGCATGAAACTGACCGTCTTACCGCCAGACATTAACTCCGGTTTATACCGCTTTAACGTGGATGAAAACGGCGCGATTGTTTACGGTATTGGCGCAATTAAAGGTGTGGGTGAAGGCCCAATTGATGCGATTTTAGAAGCGCGGAACAAAGGCGGCCACTTCATTGATCTGTTTGACTTCTGTGCGCGCATCGATCTGAAAAAGGTCAACAAGCGCGTTATCGAAAAACTGATTTACGCGGGCGCTCTTGACCGACTTGGTCCACATCGTGCGGCGTTGATGGCATCGTTGAATGACGCGGTCAAAGCGGCCAGCCAGCATCACCAAGCCGAAGCATTTGGTCAGACTGACATGTTCGGCGTATTGACCGATGCTCCGGAAGAAGTGGAACACAAATACACCCAAGTTCCGGCGTGGCCAGAGAAAGTATGGTTAGAGGGTGAGCGTGAGACGCTAGGTTTGTATTTGACAGGCCACCCAGTAAACGCATACATAAAGGAACTAAATAAGTACGTTAGTTGTCGACTTAAAGATGCGACACCGACTCGACGTGATCAATCTGTGACCGTTGCGGGTTTGGTTATTGCAGCTCGTGTGATGACAACGAAGCGCGGAACACGCATCGGTTTGATGACTTTGGATGACAGAAGTGGTCGAATGGAAGTGATGTTGTTCTCGGATGCGCTCGATAGATATGCAGAACTTCTCGAAAAAGACAAAATTTTGGTCGTTTCTGGACAGGTCAGCTTTGATGACTTCAATGGTGGCCTTAAAATGTCGGCGCGTGAGGTCATGGATCTTGGCAGTGCACGTGAAAAATATGCACGTGGTTTGTCAGTATCCATCGATGCGAGCCAAATTAACGATAAATTCTTTGAGCAATTTACGCGTATTTTAGAACCGTACAAAGCCGGAACCGTACCTGTCAATGTATACTACCAGCGTGCCGACGCCAGAGCGCGGTTAACATTGGGCACCGAATGGCGAGTAACGCCAAGTGATACGTTGCTAGACGATTTAAAACAGTTACTTGGCAAAGGCCAGGTAGAACTCGAATTTAACTAAAAATTCAGCGCAATATGTTAGACGCTGAGTCAAAAAGGATTCATAGATGAGCCTAAACTTTCTTGAATTTGAAAAGCCGATTGCAGAACTAGAAGCGAAAATTGAAGCGCTACGTGACGTATCTCGTCACGGTGGTGATTCTGCGGTTGACCTTGATAAAGAAATCGAACAGCTTGAGAAAAAGAGCCTAGAACTTAAGAAGAAAACCTTCAGCAACCTAGGCGCATGGGAAACAGCTCAACTGGCTCGTCACCCTTTACGTCCATACACATTGGATTACATCCAGCACGCGTTTGAAGAGTTTGATGAATTGGCGGGTGACCGTGCGTTCGCAGACGACAAAGCTATTGTTGGTGGTATTGCACGCCTTGAAGGTCGCCCAGTGATGATCATTGGTCACCAAAAAGGTCGTGAAACCAAAGAGAAAGTGAAGCGTAACTTTGGTATGCCTAAACCAGAAGGTTACCGTAAAGCACTGCGTCTGATGGAAATGGCTGAGCGTTTCAACATGCCTATCATCACTTTCATCGACACAGCTGGCGCATACCCAGGTGTTGGCGCGGAAGAGCGTGGCCAATCTGAAGCAATCGCAAAAAACCTAAAAGTGATGTCTGGTCTTAAAGTACCAGTAATCTGTAACGTGGTTGGCGAAGGTGGTTCAGGCGGTGCACTTGCTATTGGTGTAGGCGACTACGTGAACATGCTTCAGTACTCAACGTACTCAGTAATCTCTCCAGAAGGTTGTGCTTCAATCCTATGGCGTGATTCAGACAAAGCACCTCAAGCAGCAGACGCAATGGGTCTAACTGCTCCTCGTCTAAAAGAGCTTGAGCTTATCGACGAAATCATCGAAGAGCCATTAGGGGGTGCACATCGTGACCACGTTCAAATGGCGGCGAACATGAAAGCAAATCTGCTTCGTCAGCTAGAAGACCTAGAACAGCTGGATCACGAAACGCTACTTGAGCGCCGTTACCAGCGTCTAATGAACTACGGTTACTGCTAAATTACGGTTACCGTTTAGCGCTAGCTGATCTCTCTTGAGATAACAGATAAAATAGAAAGGGTTGGGCATGTGTCCAGCCCTTTTTTTGTTTCTACCGGATTGCTTATGGAATCGCTTTACTCAAATTTTGCTCAAGTTCTCGACCGCTACCATCAACCAAACACTAAGATCGTTTTGGCGTTCAGTGGTGGGGTGGATTCGCGTCTGTTGCTTGAGCTGTTGAGTCGTTACCAACAAGCGCGTTCAGCAGACGGTAGCTCTGCAGATTCCCAACTAATAAACTGTCATGCTGTGTATGTTCATCATGGGTTGAGTGTGAATGCTGATGACTGGGCACAAAAGTGCAAGCAATGGGCACAGCAAGCTGGGCTCTCATGTTCCGTTGAACACGTGAACCTAGATATTAACAGTGGTGAAAGCATTGAGCTTTTAGCTCGTGAAGCGCGCTATCAAGCTCTGGCGAAACACATCGCAGTCGGTGACTTACTGCTGACCGGTCAACATGCCGATGATCAGGTCGAAACCTTCTTGTTGGCACTAAAACGTGGCAGTGGACCGAAAGGTTTATCATCGATGGCAGAAAGCATGCGGTTTGCTAGTGGGGCATTAGTACGCCCATTACTTTCGGTTAAACGATCGCAGATTGAACAGGCCGCGGATTACTTTGGCTTAGAGTGGGTTGAAGACGAAAGTAACCAAGACACACGATATGATCGAAACTTCCTTCGTCATCGCATTGTTCCCCAACTTTCTGAGCGTTGGCCTAGCATCCATCAAGCGGTGCAACGCAGTGCGACTTTGTGTGCCCAGCAAGAGACCTTGTTAGATGAGTTGCTCGAAGCGGTATTCAATCAGGCGATGCAGCCGGATTTGAGTTTGAGTATTGACGTTTTAACGGAACACAGTGAGTTGGCGCGCGCACGTTTGATTCGGATGTGGCTGGCAAAACTCAATGCCAATATGCCGTCTCAAGTGCAGTTGAACCTGATTTGGGATGAAGTGGCGCGGGCTCAACAGGACGCCAACCCAAAATTGAAGATCAAGCAAGGTGAAGTGCGCCGCTTTCAACATCGACTCTATTGGGTCACTGAAACTTCAGATGTGACCTCGTGGCAAGCCGGGTGCCCTTTGAATACGCCTCTAAAGCTTCCAGAGCCGTTAGGGGAGCTTGAGTTGAGTACCAAGTCATGTGAGCTAAGTATTGCCCTACCTGCGCACCCAGAGCGACTTAGAATTACATTTAACCCTGAAGGCTTGTCTGCACACCCGACGACTCGTCACCACAGTCGTAAGCTGAAAAAACTCTTTCAGGAATACAATGTGCCGAGCTGGCAACGTCGTCAAATTCCAATTCTAATGTATGAAGATAAAGTGGTTGCCGTCGCTGGCCTGTTCGTTGATCAAGCCTTTAGTGGTCAAGACTGTGAACTGATCTGGCGCAAGATGTTGTAATTCATGCAACAATGTCGGTTATAAAACAAAAATATCTTTAAATAATAATCGATTAGGTGAAGCAATGAAGAAAATAATCATGGGCGCAGGAATCGCGCTAGCCATGTTAAGTGGGCAGGCGCTGGCGGCAGGCGATGTGGCTGCTGGCCAAGCAAAAGCTGGCGTTTGTGCTGCTTGTCATGGGCCAGATGGAATTGCTGTGATTCCTGGCTACCCAAACTTAAAAGGTCAAAATGAGCAGTACATTGCTAGCTCAATTAAGGCATACAAAGCAGGCCAGCGCACTGGTGGTTTGGCTGCGGTGATGCAAGCACAAGCAAGTTTGCTGTCTGATGAGGACATTGCTAACTTGGCGGCATACTATGCGAGCTTGAAATAAGCGTTAGCCTCAAATTAACGCTCACTAAAACACATACCAAGCCAGACTTATGCTCTGGCTTTTTCATTGGTGGCATGATTGAGAATGGCGACTTTGTTACATTCGCCCGCAAATAAATCCCACCAGTGTCAGGATTTTCAGGTGCTTGGTCACAACAAGGATTGAATGTTGTGAGGCGCTAACCGATAATATGCGCAAACGATTGAAGCTTAAGGGATGAACATGAAAAAGATTGAAGCGATTATCAAGCCATTCAAATTGGATGATGTTCGAGAAGCATTGGCTGAAGTAGGCATTACAGGGATGACCGTCTCTGAAGTGAAAGGCTTTGGTCGTCAGAAAGGTCACACAGAATTGTACCGCGGTGCAGAGTACATGGTGGATTTCCTTCCTAAAGTGAAGCTAGAAATCGTAGTGACGGAAGACGTAGCAGACAAGTGTGTAGAAACCATCATCGAAACGGCGCAAACCGGTAAGATTGGTGACGGTAAGATCTTCGTAACAGACGTCGAACGCGTAGTGCGTATCCGTACTGGTGAAGAAGACGAAGATGCGATCTAATCTGTTATCCAGATAGATATAAGATTTCACTACAGCATGTGGTGAAAATTTGAGTAAGCTAAAAGGGAGCCGACTGGGGCTCCTTTTTTATTATGCGCATTTTATGCGTGCCATTTTTGTATTTAGGTAAGCCTATGTATCCGCGTTTAGCTTTTGCGTTAGTTTTTCTTATTATTACTGCGGTGGTGAGCTTTCAGGTGATTTTTACCGTGCCAGAGCAACCACAAATTATTACTCAAACAGGGACGAACATTAAGCAAGATATCCGCTGCATGGAGTTTGATAAGCCGCAAGTACTAGATAAGGATGGCGAGCTAAATGTCTTAGTGTGGAACATTTACAAACAAAACCGAGACAACTGGAAGCAAGCGTTGGATACATTCTCCGTTAATAAACAGTTGCTCTTGTTACAAGAAGCAAGCTTAACGGACGACTTCAAAAGCTGGCTGGTGGAAGGGCATTGGGTCAGTAATCAAGTCAGTGCGTTTAAAGCATTAGGAAGTGGTGCTGGTGTGATCAGCATTGCGCAAAAAGAGCCCATTTTCGCTTGTGCGTACACATCGAAAGAACCGTGGTTGCGCTTGCCGAAATCGGCACTGTATAGCAAATACAGGCTCAGCAACGGTGAAACCTTAGCGGTGGTGAACATTCACGCGATCAACTTTACCGTTGGTACCGAGGAATACACTTCGCAATTGTCTGTGTTAGAAAGGGTATTGAAAGAGCACAAAGGCCCGATTTTGTTTGCGGGGGATTTCAATAGTTGGAGTGAAGAGCGCGTGATGGCAATGAAGAAAGCACTCCAAAAAGCCAATCTACAAGAAGCAAAGTTCAGCCAAGACAATCGAACTCAGTTCATTACAGGCTTGCCGCTTGATCATGTGTTTTATCGCGGGTTAACCCTCAAAAACGCGAAAGCGCCGCAGAGCGACGCTTCCGATCATAATCCACTGTTGGTGTCGTTTACGTTAAGCGACTAACGGATTACCTTGGTCCATTAAGCGATAACGATGTACAACGCCCAAATTACGTAAAACGCAATCCAAGGCAGGCTCGCAATCACAAGAGCCTGTCCGCGTTCGAACTCTGTCCAAGTCAAAACTACACCATAGCCAAGCACGATGTACCATGGCAATAGCAATGGTAATGAGCTTGCAAAGTGTGACCAATCACTGGTCAAAGGTAACTTTAGCAACCCGTTTAGGCTATTCAAATCGGCAGCGTAAGTCATCACCTGACCATGCTTCAGCAATAAGCTCGCGTAGCTTGCAATATCGCCCAACACGGCTGGGAATAAAATCGCACTCGCAGCAGCGAACCATTTCCAGTAACCGTATTGTTGTTTACTTGCTTTGGTTGCAAGAAAGAACCACAGCGCTAATAGCAGCAGTGTTGCAAAACGATTGAATACGTCATTGATGATCGCACTTGCCATCAGCGTGTTTGGCTCCAGCAACTCGATTTGCTTTGGATCGATCTGTTGGAACTGAGCGGTCAGTTGATCACTTAACCAAGTAAAATCCACATTCGAGAAGTAGGCGCCCCAGAATAGGAATGGGCTGAGCATCAAAATGATGAACGGCTGCCACCCCCAACCTCCGCGCTGATACAGCGCTAAGAAGCAAGATGTTGGCGATCGGAAGATATCCAACAACATGATAAGTGGGTTACTCGACGGGTTCATACACTTACCTTAGTTACATCAACATACAACTTAAGCTTCTGACCTGGTTTCAGGTACTTCTGCTTTTGAAGAGAATTCCATTTCACGATGTCGTTACCCTTCACCTTAAACTTGGTTGCAATACCACTAATGGTGTCGCCAGAACGTACGTTGTAGAACACGGTACGAATCACTGCGCCTTTATCAGAGTTCTTCCAAATCACCAGTTTTTGGCCAACGCGCAAGGTGTCTTTTGGTCCCATGCCGTTCCATTTTGCCAAAGACTTATGAGAAACCTTGTTCTCTTTTGCGATTGACCACAAGCTCTCGCCTGATTGCACAACGTGAGTCAGTTTGAATTGACCACGAGATTGAGATTGCGTTTTGTTCAGGCGATTTTCAGCAGTTAAGGCGTACTTTGTATCGTCTTTTGTCGACGTTGGAATCATTAGGTACTGACCAACGCGGATATTGTTGTTCGATAGGCCGTTAGCACGTTGGATAACTTTCGTTGTCGTACCGTACTTCTGAGCCAATACGCTGAGCGAGTCACCAGACTTCACTTTATAGCGTGCGACCTTCATGCCTTTACCACGGTTCTTCTTCACTTGAGCAAGGAACTGATCCTTTTTCTCGATAGGAATAAGAAGTTGGTGTGGGCCGTCAGGTGCAGTAGACCATTGGTTATATGCTGGGTTGTAACCTTGCAGCTCCTTAACACCAATTCCGGCGTAGTCTGCCGCAATTGCTAGGTCTAGTTGTTCTTTTGGATCAACCTGAGTCAGAACTGGCTTGTTCGGGATCGGCGGAATGTCGATGCCGTACTTATCTTGGTTCGCAATGATGTCCGCTAGTGCAAGCAGTTTAGGTACGTAACTGCTGGTCTCTTTTGGAAGATCCAAAGAGAAGAAGTCCGTTGGTTTGCCTAGCTTTTTGTTCTTACGAATCGCGCTCGATACACGGCCACCACCACTGTTGTAAGCCGCAATCGCTTGATCCCAGTTGCCGTCAAAACGCTTGCTTTGCTGCTCTAGGTAATCCAGTGCTGCATCGGTAGAAGCATAAACATCACGGCGACCGTCGTACCAGTAGTTCTGATCTAGACCCATCATTTTGCCGGTGCCTGGAACGAACTGCCACAAACCTGCTGCACTGCCGTGCGAGTAGGCAAAAGCATCAAATGAGCTTTCTACGATCGGTAGCAGCGCCAATTCCATCGGAAGGCCACGTTCTTCGATACGGGTGGTAATCATGTACAAAAACGGCTGTGCACGTTCAGATACTGTGCGCAGGTGGTTAGGATGCTTTAAATACCAAGTGCGGTAGTAAGCCACTTTCTTGTTGTCAGGAATGTCCATTTCAAGTTGCATGCCGATACGTCGCCACACATCGTCTTGTTCCTGAGGGGAAAGGGCTTTTGGCGTCTCTTTAGCAGGTTTCTTTGCTATCGATTGCTTTTTCTCGGAGTCAGCCTGAGCTGTTTTTTGCTTAACAGCTTGTTCTGACTTATTGGTTTCTGGTGTTGGAGTGCTTGCAGAATCTGACTGTGTCAATTGACAGCCAGATAATAGTAACGCCAACGCCCAACTGTACTTCAAACGCATGGTTTCAGCCTATTTAGGGCCTGTTTATCTTCTCCTGCCTGTCGCGCAACAAAGTGCGTGGCAGTCGCAAGATAATAGACATCTTGTAACACTAACTAAGGGTAGAGGCGGTTTTGCCGCTACTTTATGCGTTTGGGTGAAATACAAACAGATTTATATCAGCCCCAAACGCAATAGAAGCGCCAGAGGCGCTTCTATGAAAATCAGCTCACGATAATACTTGCGTCTAGCAAAGTTACAAGCAGAAAATGGTTAAAATTCGTTCTTCCACTCACGTAAAGCTGTAAAAACCGAGCATGGGTCGCTATTTTGGATACGGTTTGTTACAGATTTTATGACCTCTGCGTTCGTTGCACGCAGGAATGGGTTAATTAACTTCTCTTTGCGTAACGTCGTAGGAAGGGTAGGAATATTTAATCCGCGTAGACGGTTTACATCATCACGGTATTGACGCAAATGTTCATTGTCCGGCTCAACCGCCAGCGCAAATGCTACATTACTTGCCGTGTATTCATGTGCGCAGAACACTTCTGTCTCTTCCGGCAGTTTCATTATTTTGCTTAGTGACTCAAACATCTGCTCTGGTGTGCCTTCAAAGATTCGGCCACAACCCGCCGAGAACAACACGTCACCACAGAACAACTTACCGTCACCAACATAGCCAATGTGACCTAATGTGTGGCCAGGCAGCCCCAGTACCATGAAGATTTCGCCAAACAGTTCTAGCTTGTCGCCTTCTTCCATTGCGTTGGTTAAGGTTGGAATTGGCTCTGCTTTCGGACCAACCACTGCAACATGAGGAAACGCATGAACTAAATCTGGAACGCCACCAATGTGATCGTTGTGGTGGTGTGTAATTAAGATCGCTTCTAAAGTTAACTCGTTAGCCTGCAAATATTCCAACACTGGCTTAGCATCGCCCGGATCAACCACGGCGCATCGCTTATCGCTATTTTGAATCAGCCAGATGTAATTATCATTAAATGCGGGTATGCTTTTGATCTCTAACACGTTCGTTCTCCGTCACCCTTTTAAGTCAGGTGGTTAATGAAACCAGCACTCAGCAACAAAACTTTACAGCACCCGTCGACCTGGTCAGAAATGAATAACGGCCCGTGGGTACTTGAGTCAATCCAAACCCGACTCGACGAGTGGTGTCCGAAATTGTTCGGTTACCACATGCTTAAATTGGGCGGGTTGAGCTGTGAGCTAACCAGCTGTAGTTGTAACATTCAACACCAAGTCAACGTAGATATCCAGAACCCGTTGCATAATGTCATTGCAGATGGTTACGAATTACCCTTTTTAGAGAAAAGCTTTGATGTTGCGGTCCTCGCCCATCAGCTTGACTATGCAAGTGATCCCCATCGATTGCTGCGAGAAGTCGATCGCGTCATGATGGACGACGGTTATCTTATTATTACGGGATTCAACCCCATCAGTTTCACTGGACTTGCGAGTTTGTTGCCTTGGCGCAGAAATAATTTGCCTTGGAGTGGACGAATGTTCACCGCGAACCGGATTAAAGACTGGTTAGGGGTATTGAACTATCAGGTGATTCATTGCGAACGTTATGCTCTGTTTCCGATGACACGTTACAAAACCATGTGGACATGGTTGGAAAACAGCTTGGGGGATTGGGCATCGCCGGCGGGGAGTTTGTATTACATCGTCGCTCGTAAGCGAACTTACCCTCTCAAACCTATCAAGCCACATTGGCGCTTGAAGAGAAAGTTAACACCACTGGGCGTGATGAACAGAGAGGGCAGTGCGGTAGAAAAGGTATCAAGCAGTAAAAACTAAGACGCTTGGTAACCGGTATCCTCTTCGGTTGGGTTTTCTGCGGCTGTGCGTGCTAATTCATCACACATTTCGTTTTCACGATGACCCGCGTGGCCTTTAACCCAGCGCCAATCCACTTGGTGGCGAGCAGTCTCTTTATCCAATGCCTGCCATAAATCGGCATTTTTCACAGGTTTTTTATCTGACGTTTTCCAACCGCGTTTCTTCCAGTTGTGGATCCATTGCGTAATGCCTTGGCGCACGTACTGACTATCGGTAGTCAACGTCACTTGGCACGGCTCTTTTAGCGTTTGTAACGCCACAACAGCGGCCAACATTTCCATACGGTTGTTTGTGGTGAGCGTGTAACCTTTGGCGAGGGTCTTTTCTGTTTGCTTATAACGCAAGACAATGCCGTAACCGCCAGGGCCTGGATTTCCTAAACAAGATCCGTCTGTGAAAATCTCAACGTGTTTGGTCATATTTTTGGTACTATTAGCCGAAACATTTAATAAAGCATAGTCTGACACACATAACCTTATGAATACCAGCAGCAATTCTGAACATAATCGTATTGTCGTTCTCGATACCGAAACCACGGGTATGAACCTAGAAGGTGGTCCTCACTACATGGGTCACCGCATCATCGAAATTGGTGCCGTGGAGATCATCAACCGTAAGCTGACTGGTCGTCACTTTCACGTTTACCTAAAGCCTGACCGTGAAATCCAACCAGACGCGATTGAAGTCCACGGTATTACCGATGACTTCTTGGTCGACAAGCCAGATTACTCAGCCGTACACCAAGAGTTTCTCGACTTTATCAAAGGTGCCGAGCTGGTTGCCCACAACGCGCCCTTCGATACCGGCTTCATGGATTATGAGTTTGAAATGCTCAATCCAAGCATTGGTAAGACGGATGACTACTGTAAGGTGACCGATACCCTTGCCATGGCGAAGAAAATCTTCCCGGGCAAGCGAAACAACCTCGACGTCTTGTGTGAACGTTACGGCATTGATAACTCACACCGTACTCTCCACGGGGCATTGCTCGATGCGGAGATTCTAGCTGACGTTTACCTCCTAATGACGGGTGGTCAAACGAGTCTAGAATTCAACGCCAACAAAAAAGACGGTGAAGCGGAAGGCATTCGTCGTGTTGAAGGAAGAAAAGCGCTAAAGGTTTTGCGTGCAACTGCCGATGAAGTAGAAGCACACCAGAAAAGACTCGAACTGGTGAACGACAGTATTTGGCAGTAAATAGGAGAGACTATGTTGAGGGCTTTGTCAGTCGCTATTTTAGCGTTCTGGAGTTGTTTCACGTTTTCTGCGAGCGAGTCCGCCATGTCTTTGTTAGATAACCGCTTTCGTGTCGATCCCACCATCGAACAGATTACTTTTTTGGTTTATCGTGAACAGAGCTCTCAGCCCGTCGTCCTTGTCCGCCCCGATGGTAAAAAATATTACGCTTGGGGCACCTACGACAACGTTCGTTGGTATCAAGAATCTTCCCTCGACATCATCTCGATAGATAAACCCATGCCGGGTCCTTGGCAGGCCGTCGGCAAAGTTACCCCGAAAAATAACATCCGTCTGATTTCGCACCTCAAGCTCAGCACCGATGTGTTTCCAAACCGCCTTTACAATAGCGAAGCTCTAAAATTTACCGCACGTTTGACCTCTGACGATAAGCCGCTTGTACTGCGTGATTTCCTAGACCGGGTAAACCTGCGTGTGACTTTTACTAAGTTTGTTGAGAACGAAGACGAACTGATCAAAGAAGCGCGCCCTGTACCAATGGTGATTGGCGAATTTGCCGATGATGGCCGAGATCTTGATGAAAAAGCAGGCGATGGTGTATTTACCGTTCAACTGCCGATTGATGTCGAACCGGGTAAATACCGCGCGCGCATTACTTCTGGCAACGGCGTGTTCCTGCGAGCACAAGAGCAAGTGGTACTGGTATACCCATCTCCAATCTCACGTACTTTCATTCAATCTCGTCATGCAGACCAACCTCATCAGCTGGTAGTCAGTGGTGAGCAAGGCATGATCACGCCCGGAACCATTGCCGTAAACGTTGAGCAAGAAGCACCAGACGGCTTTATCAGTTACAGCCAAGGTCAGGTGTCGGCTGATGGTTCTAAAACCACATTGAAGATGGATAACGATCCTGAACTTGGCAAATATTCATGGCACGGTGAAGTCTTTGCTACCGACTTATCTACCAAGCGCTCATTGGTGTTCCCAATTAAAGAGCAGACGTTCAGTGTGGTCGACGAAGTGGATCTAGAAGCGGCACGTTTAGCGAAAGAAGCGGAGATCGCCGAGCAGCGCCGCATCGAAATGGAAAAACGTATCATTGCCGAGCGTGAAGCCGAACGTAAGCGCAGCATGATCATCATCGCCATCGGCAACGTGATTGCACTGATATTGGTGATTCTATTCTGGATCATCTGGAGCAAGCTCAAGGCCAAACGCGAAGCCATGCCAGAGATGCAATTGGAAGTGCCTAAGAAGTAGGGCGTAAGAATTTAAATTAAAAACGGAGCCGATTGGCTCCATTTTTTTGATGTTCTTAAGCTTCAGGAACTTTAGCTTCTAGTACAAGAGCATTTCTAATGTCGTTTTCCATCGACTTAGCTGAAACCACCAACTGGATTGGTGTTTTACTCCATTCGCCATATTGTAGTGCTTTGATGTATTTTGAATCTAAAGAGTAGTCTTGAACCTTTGCCGTAAACTCGTCCTTTGTTTCAATATTTTTTAGGCGGACTTTGAAGCAATCAGGGTCAGATGAATCAACAACTAAAATTCGGAATAGTGCATTGAAGGCGACATCGATAGATTTTCTTCGAGCATTTTTACTAAGTTCAGCTGCTGTTTCTCCCTCGAGATCAATGCCTTGGATTGTGCTCTTGTTGGATGTCCCCAGCTCTTTGATCAGAGCTGACTTAGTATCGGTGGCTACATTGTTCAGTGCCGCAATTTGAACATTATTGGCTAATGTCTGCGTTAGTAATCGAGTTCTCTCAGTTTCTTGCTCTGACAAGAAACGTTGATTCGTTAGCATTTCACGAGTTTCTTCACTCTTCACCTCTGACTCGCGAATTTGGCGTCTATTCTCGAGATATTGTGCATAACTAGTCTTACCTGCCCAAATCAGACCAAGACTCACTAGAGTGATAGCAAGTGTTGTTGGATCCATTTTATCAATGACCTTTGAACCGATGTTGGTTAAAAGAGATTGCAAGTCGATACTGGTGACTGTACTTCCTTTTCCTACCTTGACTTGAATCTCAAGCTCTTCACGTTCTTGATTTGTTAGAACATTGGTATTGGGAGTTCCGTACTTAACTAAACAATACGAGCGATTTATACCTTTTTGTAATTCAAGAAAGCCTTTCATCAATGATGGTGTGAGTGAAGAGTCAAACTTATCGCCCACGACGTGAATATTTAAAGATGGCCAGCCATCAAATGTGATGCTGCAATCTTCAACATTTACCTCTTTATCTACTACTTTCCTCAAATATTCAAATGCTTCTTCTTCATTAGAAATAGTATATTCCATATGCCAACCTGTAAGGTGTTGTTTTGGGAGGCATTTAATCTCAGCTTGTCCACTATTGGCAAGATAAAGATAGAACTAGTGAGTTAAAAAGTGTCGAAACTTCACAGAAAAGATATTAAACCGACCTCATAATACAATGTTTGATTATTTCGTATTCATTTAGGTAGTGAAGGGAGTTTTTGGTTTCGAGTTAAATTGGTGGAGTGAAGGTGAATGCCGAATCAAAACTACCTAAAGAAACTCTCAGAAAAGCTTTAGGTTAAGCACCTCAGAGAAGCTAGGTGACTAGGAGGTCTCTTATGAAGTACAAAAAACGTCGGACGTACAAATACAACCTTCATTCCGAAGAACAGATTGAAACCAGTATCACCCTTGCACAGCCTTTCGATAGTGCGTTTCTGAGTCTATCAGAGCAAGGTTGGCTGACGATTAGGAAAGGTTACTCATGGGATGGGGCGAGTGGTCCTGCGATTGATACTCAAAACATCCTCAAGGCGTCTTTGGTGCATGATGCGTTGTATCAGCTCATGAGGGAGGAAGTATTGCCGCAAAGCAGTCGAGAGCAAGCGGATAGGCTTCTGCGTCAAATATGCCTTAAACATGGCATGTCGAATTTTAGAGCGACGTACATCTATTACGGAGTCAGAGTATTTGGCAGATTTTTTTCTAAACCGGATCTTTTGTCTGCCTAGTTAAGCTCTCTTGGTGAGTAGATTCTGAATCATGTTCGTTCCTCACTGTTCAGAGTGACGGAGATCTAGGAACACTGTGCGTGTAGTCACTTGATAACTCAAAGTAAACCGTCATTCTAGCGAGCTCCAGCGAGACTAAGAATCTATTGTTAGCGCGCTGGGGCGTTTGTTTCTTCACCCTCCACAGAGTACTCGGCAGTAGGTTCTAGTATGCACACACAATCACTTCGCTGTTCCTTTGCATATCTATGCTAGACTCACGCCATCAGCTATATGAATGACTTCTCATTTGTTTACCTGAGGGCAGCAATTGGGCTGCTGTATTCTTATTAAAGGCATAAAAATGAGCAAATTAACTTCAGCTGAACGTAAAGCACGTGACAACGAACGTTTCTCGCAACGCGTGAGTGAACGTCGTGAAAAAGGTGAAGATGTCGTTGCGTACGCATTGGCAAACAAAAAAGCGGTGAAGTTCCTGACTAAGTCAGAAAAGAAAGCATTGAACGAACGCAAAGCGACGCTTCAAGAAGAACTTAAGCTGAAAGAGCAGGAAGAGCTGCGCAGAATTGAACAGTCGTTTATTGTTGAAGAAGATAACGAACAATAAACGCTTCTTTGTGATTGCCGTGTTGTGCGAAGCAGAGATTCAACAAAAAAACGGGAGCCGAGGCTCCCGTTTTGCTTTCTTATTTATCGTTTAAGTCATCATTCGCTTAAGCGACGTTTTCCATCTGAGGGTAAAGCGGCTTTGCGGCCAATAGCTCTGGCTCAAAATCGTCTACGTTGATAGTGTCTAGGCGATGCTGTTCCGCTTCTCTTAGCAGATCTGCTTCTTCCTGAGTGATTACGCCTTCTTCTAGACCTTCTTGAGCAATCACATCCAAACGCACGAATGGACGGCGTTTGCCTTGGGCTTTACATATTTTGTCGAACACAGGCTCAGCTTGAAGAATCACAGACAGTGCCAACTCAATCTTACCTGCAGCGTTGTGTTCCGTTGGTTCTAGGTACTGACCACGACCAATACGTGAACGTGTTGCACTTGGCGTTTGTAGAATACGCGCCACTTTACTGTCTAGCTTATCACTTGGTGCTTTGCGCACTCGGCCAAATGGCATGATCAATACACGCAGTGCACGACCAATCACTTTGTTCGGGAAGTTTGCTAGGAACTCATCAATGGCAGCTTCGCTTTGTTTTAAGCTGTCTTGCAAGCCCCAGTGTACCAATGGCAAATCTTCAACAGGGCGGCCATCCTGCTCGAAGCGTTTCAATGTTGCAGAGCTCAAGTATAGCTGACTTAAAATGTCACCAAGACGCGCAGACAGACGCTCTTTACGCTTCAACGAGCCACCTAGTACTGCCATCGAGATATCCGATAGCAGAGCAAGGTTTGCGCTGTAACGGTTCAATTGTTGGTAGTAACGCTTGGTTGCGTCTTTGGTTGGTGACGTTGAACCTAGACCATCACTTAGACCAAACCAGATGCTGCGAACTAGGTTACTCATGGTAAAGCTCACGTGACCCGCTAGTGCTTTGTCAAACTTCTCAACGGCGTCACCAGCCTCCGAGTATGCGGCGTTCATCTCTTCAAGAACGTAAGGGTGACAACGAATCGCGCCCTGACCGAAGATGATCATTGAACGAGTTAGGATGTTTGCACCTTCTACGGTTACCGCGATTGGCGCACCTTGATAGCTACGCGCTAGGAAGTTAGAAGGCCCCATACAGATGCCTTTACCACCTACGATGTCCATCGCGTCGATGATGCTTTGTTGACCGCGATGCGTACAGTGGTATTTAACAATCGCTGAGATAACCGATGGTTTTTCGCCAAGGTCGATACCTGCGACGGTTAGGTTGCTTGCGGCATCCATTACGTAAGCGTTACCACCGAGACGTGCTAATGGCTCTTCAACACCTTCCATGTGACCGATAGGTTGTTTGAATTGACGACGAATGCGCGAGTAAGCGCCTGTTGCCATTGCCGCTGTTTTGATGCCGCCTGTTGAGTTAGAAGGCAGCGTGATACCACGGCCAACGGATAGACATTCAACCAGCATACGCCAGCCTTGGCCTGCCATTTTCTCACCGCCAATGATGAAGTCCATTGGTACAAACACATCTTTTGCGCGAGTCGGACCATTTTGGAATGGCACGTTCAGTGGGAAGTGACGATTACCAATCTCAACACCTTTAAGGTTTGTTGGGATTAGAGCACAAGTGATACCTAGATCCTCTTGGTCACCAAGCAGGCCTTCTGGGTCACGCAGTTTAAAGGCTAGGCCAAGTACCGTCGCGACAGGTGCCAGTGTGATGTAACGTTTGTTCCAAGTTAGGCGCATGCCTAAGACTTCTTCGCCTTCCCACTCACCTTTACATACCACACCGAAATCTGGAATAGAGCCAGCATCGGAACCTGCTTCTGGGCTAGTCAGTGCAAAACATGGGATCTCTTTACCTTCAGCCAAGCGAGGTAAGTAATGATTTTTCTGCTCTTCTGTACCGTAGTGTTGCAGGAGTTCACCAGGACCTAATGAGTTCGGTACGCCAACGGTAGAAGACAGCACGCCAGAAACGCCAGTCAGTTTTTGCAGTACCAAAGATTGCGCGTATGCAGAGAATTCCAGACCACCGTATTTTTTCTTGATGATCATGGCGAAGAACTTGTTGTCTTTCAGGTATTGCCATACTTCTGGTGGCAAATCTGCAAGCTCGTGAGTGACCTGATAGTCGTTCACCATGGCACACACTTCGTTAACTGGGCCATCTAGGAATGCACGCTCTTCTTTGCTCAGCTTAGGCGCTTTGATTGCGTGAAGCTTTTCCCATTCAGGTTTGCCTTTGAATAGCTCCGCTTCCCACCAGACCGTACCAGCGTCCAATGCTTCTTTCTCGGTCTGAGACATAGCAGGTAGGACTTTCTTAAACATCACGAGCGCTTTGCGGCTGATCAGTGATTGGCGAATGCCCGACACGGCGAATACCGCAACGGCAAGTACGTAAAGTGCCCAGCCAATAACACCAACTGAGCCAGCGATCGTCAGTGCTAGCATGGCAGCAGTTAGCAGACTGACGGATTTCACGAGAGACATTCTGTGGTAGAGCGTTATGCCTAACACAACTGTCATCGCTACGATTGAGAGCAAGATGTCCATATGTTTTTTCCTTTTCAGACTTTATTAATGTTGTACGTCTGTATTTTGGTAAGAGGTCTAACCAGTTCTCATAAGTGTAATCAAAATATTAATAAAATGTAAAACCCAAGATTGGGTAAAAAGTGATCTATGTAGAGTTAAAATTCTAAAGTTGGGAGTTGAGTGATGATTTCGTAAGCAAGTTAACAAGTTTATTACCGCGATGAATCCAAATCTGTTGGTTCACTATCGACACTAATTCTCGTTTGTGGGTAAACTCAGAGTAATGAAATGTCCGGTGCGAGATTCGCATCAGAACAATTTGCCAGCGAGAGCCTCAACCTCACTGCTGTGGCCGAAATAATAAAGAGAACGTCTTATGTACCAAGATCTGATTAGAAGTGAATTAAACGAAGCTGCTGAAGTTCTGAATAAGTTTTTAAGTGATGACCACAACATCGCGCAAATCGAAGCGGCAGCAAAAATGATTGCGGACTCATTCAAGCAAGATGGTAAAGTGTTGTCATGCGGTAACGGTGGTTCTCACTGTGACTCTATGCACTTTGCAGAAGAGCTAACAGGTCGTTACCGTGAAAACCGTCCGGGTTACGCTGGTATTGCTATTTCAGATCCAAGCCACCTATCTTGCGTTAGTAACGATTTTGGCTACGATTTCGTATTCTCTCGTTACGTTGAAGCAGTGGGCCGCAAAGGCGATGTTCTGTTTGGTTTGTCGACGTCAGGCAACTCAGGCAACATCCTAAAAGCGATTGAAGCCGCGCAAGCGAAAGGCATGAAGACAATTGCGCTGACCGGTAAAGATGGCGGCAAAATGGCTGGCCTAGCGGATATCGAGATTCGCGTACCACACTTTGGTTACGCAGACCGCATTCAGGAAGTACACATTAAGATTATTCACATCATCATTCAGTTGATTGAAAAAGAGATGGAATAAGCTTTTCAGCTTGGCCTCGTTTGGGCTTAGTGGTGTTTTAAGGTAAGGAGTTCGTTTAACCATGTGTGAATTGCTCGGCATGAGCGCAAATGTTCCAACCGATATTTGTTTCAGTTTTACTGGATTGATGCAGCGCGGTGGTCGCACTGGACCGCATCGTGATGGCTGGGGAATTACTTTCTATGAAGGAAAGGGTTTCCGAACATTCAAAGATCCAAACCCTAGTTGTGATTCTCAGATCGCTGAGTTGGTGCAGAACTACCCGATAAAAAGTCGTGCGGTGGTTAGCCACATTCGCCAAGCAAACCGAGGCGGAGTGAATTTAGAGAACACGCACCCGTTTACGCGTGAGCTGTGGGGACGCTACTGGACTTTTGCACACAATGGTCAGCTGACTGATTACCAAGATTTGTATACGGGTCGTCACCGTCCGGTGGGAGAAACCGACAGCGAAATGGCTTTCTGTTGGCTGCTCAAACAGATGGAAGATAAATACCCTGAGCCACCTCAGGATATGGAGTCGGTCTTTACTTATGTTGCTCAGTGTTGCGATAAGTTGAGAGACAAGGGCGTGTTTAACATGCTGCTCAGTGACGGTGAGTTTGTGATGACTTACTGTACCAACCATCTGTATTGGATTACGCGTCGCGCACCATTTGGCAAAGCGGCCCTATTGGATGAAGATGTCGAAATCAACTTCCAAGAAGAGACCACGCCAAATGATGTGGTTTCTGTGATTGCGACTCAACCATTAACTGGCAATGAGGCATGGCAACGAATGAAACCGGGTGAGTTTGGTTTATTCCATGTCGGAGAATTGGTGTTGAATAATGCCAAGGCTCTGGAGGATGTCCCCTTTGCAGCGCCGAAGCCGGGTAACCAAGCACCGACCGAACCGTTGGAGTGATGGTTTCGGACACTGAATAACTAAATAAAGCTCGCTTAATCGCGAGCTTTATTTTTACGCGTTTTAAACCGAGGGCGGATACGGATGAGCATTCTTACTTCCTAGCGAACTGGTGGTAGATTCCTAGTCTTGCTAAGGCTCGCTGTAGTGACGTAACTAATTGAAGTTAAATTTATTTTTCTTTACCTACTGCGTCATTCTGAACGACGAGGAACGAGTCAGATTCAGAATCTACTATCCGAGTGTTGTATTGCTAAGGTGGTTTCAGGGATTTTTTAGGTTGTTGGTTTTGGTTTTTAGTCTGACTACGGCTTTATTGAACCAAGCTTATAAGATTTAAAAAAACAAAAGGCAGCCTGAGGGCTGCCTTTTTACGTTTGGTGTTTGGAACTGAGAACTACTCGTCGGCGTAGCCGTGTTCACCAAGCTCGAAGCCATCGAGATACGCTTTGCCTTCTGTCATCGATAATCGCCCATCGGTTAACCACTTAGTGACCATTGGATAGATGTTGTGCTCTTGCGTTTGTACGCGCGCGGCGAGTGCATCGGTATCGTCGTCTTCAAATACGGGTACTTTGGCTTGTAGTACTACAGGGCCGCCGTCTAACTCTTCTGTGACAAAGTGTACGCTGGTGCCGTGTTCTTTATCGCCTGCATCAATAGCGCGCTGGTGGGTATGTAAACCTGGGTATTTAGGCAAAAGGGAAGGGTGGATATTGATCATTTTACCCAGGTAGTGGGAAACAAACGCGCCACTGAGAATACGCATGTAACCTGCAAGTACAATCACATCCGGTTGGTATTCATCGATTTGTTTCATCAGTTCAGCATCAAAGTCTTCACGGGATTCGAATGCTTTTGGATCGACAAAATGCCCATTCACATCAAACTGTTTTGCGCGCTCTAAACCATAAGCGTCAGCTTTGTTGGAGAACACCGCTGCGACTTGTGCATTTGGCATACTGTCTTCGCAAGCTTCCAAGATGGCTTGAAGGTTACTGCCGTTACCCGAAATGAGGACCACTATGTTTTTCATGATGTTGAGACTGCCTTGCTATTGTAGGTTTGAAGTGCGTATCCGCTAAATTACCTACTATTAGAATGGTTTTCGATGTTCCAGATAGCAGAATGAGGACATCGCGTCCTCATTCATATCGTTATGTAGCGCAACTCACAAGTTATTGGATTTCAACTTGCTCTTCATTGGCTTCTGCTTGAGCGACTTCACCAATCACCCATGCGTTTTCACCTTCTTCTTTAAGAAGTGCTACCGCAGCGTCTGCTTGGTCTTTTGGAAGTGCAACGACTAGGCCAACACCACAGTTGAACGTACGGTACATCTCGTGTGTTTCAACGTTGCCTTTCTCTTGTAACCATTTGAATATTATTGGCCATTCCCAGCTATTACCATCGATAACGGCTTTTGTGCCTTCAGGCAGTACGCGTGGGATATTTTCCCAGAAACCCCCACCCGTGATGTGAGAAATCGCGTGGATGTCGTGCTTCTCAATCATCTTAAGTGCTGATTTGATGTAAATCTTAGTTGGTTCTAGTAGGTGCTCACCGATAGTACGACCTGCTAGCTCTTCGTTTTTATCTGCGCCAGAAACTTCTAGGATCTTACGGATAAGAGAGTAACCGTTTGAGTGTGGACCGCTTGAGCCAACAGCGATTAGTGCGTCGCCTGCTGCCACTTTCGTGCCGTCAATCACGTCTTCTTTTTCTACTACGCCAACACAGAATCCAGCAACGTCGTAGTCTTCGCCTTCGTACATGCCCGGCATCTCAGCAGTTTCACCACCGATTAGTGCACAGCCTGCTTGAACACAGCCATCAGCAATACCAGAAACCACGTCTGCCGCGGTATCTACGTCTAGCTTGCCTGTTGCGTAGTAATCTAGGAAGAATAGGGGCTCAGCACCTTGAACGATTAGGTCGTTTACACACATTGCCACTAGGTCAACGCCAATAGTGTCGTGCTTGTTCATATCCAGCGCTAGGCGAAGTTTTGTACCTACACCGTCAGTACCAGAAACCAGTACAGGTTGTTTGTATTTTGTCGGCAATTCACACAATGCGCCAAAACCGCCGATACCACCCATCACTTCAGGGCGACGAGTACGCTTAACCGCACCTTTAATACGATCTACAAGCGCGTTGCCTGCATCAATATCTACACCAGCGTCTTTATAGCTAAGAGAAGAGTTGTTACCACTCACAGGGAAGTCCTCGGTTTTTAAGTTGGATATGAAAACGGCGCTATTCTACCAGTGGTTAAATACAGATAGCAAACGTTTGCGTCGGTTTTTTTCTTTAGTGATCTATCCTGATATCCCTGCAAAAATCATGTATAATCTGAAGGTTTGTTTAAATATTGCCAATAAAGCCGGAGATGGAAATGAAAGTTGTTGAAGTTAAACACCCTCTAGTGAAACACAAAATCGGTCTAATGCGAGAAGGTGACATCAGCACGAAGCGTTTTCGTGAGTTAGCGACAGAAGTCGGTAGCCTACTTACTTACGAAGCGACTGCAGACTTTGAAACAGAGAAAGTAACCATTGAAGGTTGGAATGGTCCTGTAGAAGTTGACCAAATCAAGGGTAAGAAAGTAACAGTAGTGCCAATCCTGCGTGCAGGTCTAGGTATGATGGACGGCGTTCTTGAGCACATGCCAAGCGCACGTATCAGTGTTGTAGGTATCTACCGTGATGAAGAAACACTTGAGCCAGTGCCATACTTCAACAAGCTTGCTTCAAACATCGATGAGCGTATCGCTCTAGTTGTTGACCCAATGCTTGCAACTGGTGGCTCTATGATCGCAACAATCGATCTTCTAAAAGAGAAAGGTTGTCAGGCAATCAAGATTCTTGTTCTTGTAGCGGCTCCTGAAGGTATCGAAGCGCTAGAAAAAGCGCACCCAGATGTTGAGCTATACACAGCGGCAATCGATGAGAAGCTAAACGACAAAGGTTACATTGTTCCTGGTCTTGGTGATGCAGGTGACAAGATCTTCGGTACTCAATAAGCATTATTGCTTTACTGAATTTCAAAAAAATAAAGGCTTGGTGAAAACCAAGCCTTTTTTGTCTCTGCTATTTAGAAGCGAGCTACGAGATCAGGAAGGGCGACTTAAATCAATCAAGCCGCACCATACTTACTTCGCGTTGTCTTCTTCCATCTGTGCATTATCTACCACGTGGTTTTCACCAAGGTCGTGTGGTAGCACTAGGTTAAGAATGATTGCCACGATACCACACAGGCTCACACCTTGTAGACTGAACTCACCAATACCGAAAGCCATACCACCGATACCAAACACTAGCGTTACCGCAACGATTACTAGGTTACGTGATTTGTGTAGATCAACGTTATTTTTAATCAGTGTGTTTAGGCCGACAGTTGCGATAGAACCAAACAGTAGAATCATGATACCGCCCATTACCGGGACTGGAATGGTTTGTAGAATCGCACCTAGCTTACCTACCAGCGCAAGTACGATGGCAGTAACCGCTGCCCATGTCATGATTACAGGGTTGAACGCTTTCGTTAGCATTACCGCTCCTGTTACTTCGCTGTACGTGGTATTTGGTGGTGCGCCAACCATAGAAGCTGCAATTGTTGCCACCCCGTCACCGGCGATAGTGCGGTGCAGGCCTGGTTTCTTCAGGTAGTTTTTGCCCGTTACGTTTGAGATAGCAAGCATGTCACCCACGTGTTCAACCGCCGGGGCAATCGCTACAGGGATCATGAACAAGATGGCGTTGATGTTGAACTCTGGTGCAGTGAAGTTTGGCATGGCTAGCCAAGCCGCTTGCGCTACCGGAGTGAAATCCACTACGCCGTAGAATAGAGAAACAGAGTAACCTGCCAAGATACCGCCAACGATAGGAACCAGCTTTAGGAAACCTTTCGCAAACACGCTCAGTGCAATCGTTGTTAGCAGTGATACTGCTGAGATGATAACTGCCGCATCGCCATTGATAAGTTGCACTGCGCCGTCACCAGTTTTACCTACTGCCATGTTTACTGCCGTAGGTGCCAGACCAAGGCCAATTACCATGATAACTGGGCCAACCACAACGGGTGGCAGAATCTTATGGATGAAGCCAACGCCGCGTACTTTGATCATCGCACCAAGACCAACGTACACTAAACCAGCAGCCATCAAGCCACCCATGGTTGCACCGATACCCCAAGTTTGGATACCGAACATAATAGGAGCAATAAACGCAAAAGAAGAGGCAAGGAAGATAGGGACAGATCGTTTAGTAATCAGTTGGAAAAGAAGAGTACCGACACCAGCACCAAACAGAGCAACGTTTGGGTCTAGGCCAGTAAGAAGTGGTACCAGCACGAGAGCACCAAAAGCGACAAAGAGCATCTGAGCGCCTTGTAACGCGTTTTTCATAATTATTTCCTATTCAGAGATACGCAGACAAATCCGGCGAATATTATCATCTGGCAATCGATTGCAATGTTGCCTAGATCAAACTTTTGTATGGATTTATAACAGAGACGAATAGTTTGTTTTCATGGTGGGTTTTAACTTGGTCAGAATACAGACAATTCACTCAGTACTCTTCTTGCTCACCGTTTGATAGTTGCTTATGATGCGTGTTCTTGTACAGAGGATTATGAAAACTATGCGCTATTTAGCTCTCTTATTGATAGGTTGGTTGTCTCTGCCAGTTTATGCATTAACTCAGGTGGATATCTATCGTGCCGAAGTGGCGATCGACAGTGAGCAAAAAGACGGCGAAGAACTCGCCCGTCAACAAGGTATGCAAGATGTGATTGTGCGTGCAACAGGCAGCGAATCTTCCCTTAGCAACCCAGTAATTAAGAAAGCAGTGGGTTCAAGTTCTCGCTATATTTCTCAACTTGGTTACGGCCAACTTGATGGTCAAAGCAGTTTGAAGATGCTGTTCAATAGTGGCCAAATCCGTTCATTGTTGACGCAAGCACAGTTGCCAACGTGGTCAGCAAGTCGTGCCAACATTCTTGTTTGGTTAGTGGAAGAACAAGGTTACGACCGTACTATCACTTGGGAGCATTCTGATTCTTCAAGTGTTGCAGCGTTGCGTGATGCGGCACAGTCACGAGGCTTACCTATCACGATGCCTGTAGGTGACTTTGATGATGTTACCGGTGTGAACGTGTCTGATTTGTGGGGCGGCTTTGTTGACCCAATCAGCCAAGCAAGCCAACGTTACCCTGTGGATGCCGTTTTGGTTGTACGCGTACAAGGTGACAAGATCCGTTGGACTTTGTATGACCAAGCGCCAACGCAATTGTCTGAGTCTAAGCAATCGCCACGTAGTGGCTCTGCATCTGGTGCGAATGCGATTCCGGCGATGATTGGTGGTATCGCTGATTATTATGCGAAGAAAAGCGCGGTTGTTGTCTCGAGCAAATCTTCAGAAGAGATCGATGTAAAAGTGGTTGATGTTGAATCAGCAATGGATTTCTTCAACCTAGAGGATTCCCTAACTAAGCTAAACTCTGTGGCGAGTACCGAGATCAAGCGTGTACAAGGCAATGCTGTGACATTGACTATTCACCTCCTTGCTTCTCAACAAGCGTTTGAACAAGAAGCTTCCTCTATTCGTCCATTGGAAGTCACCGAAGATCCAATGGCGGGTTTAGAACCGGCGGCGGTACAACTTCCAGAAGCGCCTGCGCAACCAGCGCAACTTCCTGCTGATACAGAGCAAGGCCAAGCTACAGAGAGTGGTGCTGTGGTTCAAGAGTTGACGGCAGAGCAGAGCGCAGTAGAAGCGAAACAGCCTGTTGTTGCTCAGCCAGCTCCAGAGCAATATGACCTTATTTACAAGTGGAAAGCTCCGGTTCGTGCTCAAGTTGAGCCAGAGCTGGATGCGGATTCTGAAATTGCGCCTGTGCTAGAAAAAGATACGGTAGAAAATCCAGAAGATGTTGGTTAATCGACGGTCTTGATTGGGGTTTCAAACAAATAAAAAGAGTCGCCTAGTGCGACTCTTTTTTTGATTTTGAAACTTCACGAGACTACTTGTTGAATTTGGCTTTCTCTTCCTTTTCAACTTGAGAAAGGCGTTTCAATTTCAACCCTAGCTCTTTACCTCTCGCTCGTGCAAACAAGATGTTACCCAAGAAGCCCAGTGAGGTGAGTAGTAACTCGACAACGGCAAGCCAGCGTTCACCATCATCGACGTATAAAATGGTCAAACCGTGTAAGAAGTACAGCATCAGCACGAAGTTTGCCCACGCGTGGGTGTATGGCTTACCCGCTAAAATTCCCGGTAATGGGAGCAGTAACGGAACACACCAAGCAATGGCTAATGTGGTACTGCTCAGGTGTGGGTGAGGCGATAAGGCCAGTTGCCAAATGGCAACCCAAGCCAGTAGCGCTAAATTGCCAAACAGCGCCATATAACGATAGGTTTGAGTTTGCTTGCTGAGAGGTGGTTGGTCGATAGAGTCAGTCATCGATTTACTTATCCTTGAGCTTACTGACTGCCTTTCAGCTTTTGTGCTGTCGCTGCCAGTCGTTTTCCTAATTGCTGTGCGAGACGAATCTCGTCTGCCGTAAGACTTGGTTCTTGTCCTACACTGCTTGCGCCATATGGTGTGCCACCTGATTGGGTGGTATGCAGTTCTGGCTCTGAATAGGGGATTCCCAACACCATCATGCCGTGATGCAGCAGTGGTGTCATCATGCTCTGTAACGTGGTTTCTTGGCCACCATGCATAGAAGATGATGAGGTAAACACACAAGCAGGTTTATCGATAAGGTCACCGTTTACCCACAAAGGTGTGGTTTGATCCCAAAAGTGTTTGAGTGGTGCGGCCATGTTGCCAAACCAAACTGGGCTGCCAAACGCAAGACCGTCGCACTTTTTCAACTCTTCTAGAGTAACAATTGGATCAGAAGGAGGCTGTGAGTGAGGTGACAATTCTTCAACTGTACGCAAAATCGCTTCACAATGAGGAGTCGATTCGACTCCCCTTGCTATCTGTCTTGCCAGCTGTTTTGTAGAGCCATGACGGCTGAAATACAAAATGAGAACCTGGCAATCCATTTATAGAATGTCCAATACTTGCTCTGGCGGGCGACCAATTTTTGCTTTGCCGTTTGCAACAACAACAGGGCGCTCAAAAAGCTTTGGATTTTTTTCCATTGCTTCGAACAGTTGTTCGTCTGTCACTGACGCTTCACCTAGAGCAAGCTCTTTGTAGATGTCTTCTTTTGTACGCATCATTTCGCGAACTGAAGAGAACCCAAGTTGAGTGTAAAGTGCTTTGAGTTGCGCGACGTTAAGCGGTGTATCTAGGTACTTAACCACTTCGGGTGTCACACCATTTTGCTCTAGCAGTTCCAGTGTTTGACGGCTCTTTGAGCAACGAGGATTGTGATAAATCACGACTGACATGGTTTTCTCCATTTCGTTATTGTAATGCCATGAATCGATCTCTTTGGATCATTAACTGGTCGATACGAGCGTCGTATCGTGCTTGTTTCAAGCTGCCCAGATCTGCAATTTTACTTGCTTCAGAATAATATTGAATGGCTTTATTCCATCCAGCTCGCAGCGCTAAAATTTCCGCGCGAGCGGCAAGTTCTTCGTCATTGCGACCCAGTGCGTGGTTACCTTTTGATAGAAGGTGCCAACCATTAGTGTCTTCTGGGTTATCGTGCGTGTAACGTTGAAGAATACGTACGGCTTCTTCATTCTTATTCGCTTCCAACAAAGCGTTGGCATAGTTGATGGTCAGCACTTTGTTTTGTGGATTGCGCTTTAAGGCACGACTTAGCATATCTACGGCTTTTTGCGGCTGTTTCTGCTCGATGTACAGATCTGTCATGGCATCAAGATAAAATGGATTCGCTGGGTCTTGTTGAAGCAGTTTTTTCAACAACGGTTCAGCCTTATCGAGACGCTTATTATCTAAATGCACCAGCGCGCGACCGTAATCAAAAGACGGGACAATTTCTGGTGACGCTTTTTTCTGTGTTCGTTCAAACCACCCCATCGCTGCTTGTCCATCAATGCCTGCATAGCGGGCTACAATGCGAGCGCGTGTCAGGTGGTAATCGATAGATGGTTGAATTCGCAATGGTGGATACGCTCTAGCACGTGCTCGGCTGTCGGTAATACGGTCTTCTGGTAATGGGTGAGTCAAAAGCATTGGGGGGGGCTTACTGGCGTAACGGTATTCGTCCGCAAGACGACCAAAAAAGCGAGGCATTGCTTGAGCTTCAAACCCAGCTTTTGCCAAGGTCGCAATACCAAAACGGTCGGCTTCTTTCTCGTTTGAGCGAGTGTAGTTGATTTGGCTCTGCATATTACCAGCTGTTGCCGCCGTCACTGCTGCCATCCCCGCTTCTGGAGAGGCAATAGCAAGCAACAGCGCACCAGCTAGTGCCGCCATCGTAGCTGGCGAGCGACGAGCTTGTTCTTCCATGCTTCGCGCAAGGTGACGCTGTGTAACGTGGGCAATTTCGTGCGCTACAACAGAGGCAAGCTCACTTTCAGTACGAGCGTGCAAAAATAGACCCGAGTGCAGGGCAACGTAACCACCAAAGAAGGCGAATGCGTTGATGTTGCGGTCACGGATCATAAAGAAGTGGAACGGAGTTTTTACGTCATTCGCATTGGCGACCAAACGGTGTCCAAGTGTGTCAATGTATTCATTGATGACGGGATCGCTAACAATAGGGCTGCTGGCTCTGAGCATACGCATGTAGGCGTCACCGTAAATCAACTCCTGATCTATCGTCAGAGTGCCTCCAGCTGCGGTGCCAATATCAGGGAGATCAAGGCTATTGGCGTAAATAGGTGTTGGTGTACTCAATGCAGCAGCAAGGCATAAACAAACTAGCGAGCGAGTGCGTTTTAACATACGGTTTAAAGATTCTCCAAAATACCGAGTCTGTGCTTGAGAGATGAATTCCTTTCAACGTCAGCACAGGCTTTATGGTCATCCGTGTCGGATGAATATGCTAGCTATAAGACCGAAAATAAACGAATTGGTTTCGTCAATTGTCATACACATAACTTCAAATTGTTAATTTAGAAGTCTTTGTCGTCTACGCTTAAATCACTAGCACCAGCTCAAAAAGCCGTTACAATACAACCCTATCATAGTTGCAGAGCAATACAATGGAATCCATGTTACTTGATTTGCGTGATCAACGCTGCCCTATGGCACTGTTACTTGCTAAGCGTCACGCAGCTGAAGTGTTTCAAGGAGAAACATCGCAGTTTCAACAGCTTGTTATTCAAGTTGTAGACAAGAGCTCTAAACAAGACATTGTGAAGTATTTGCAAAATCAAGGCTATACAGTGGATTGCGAATCCACGTCAGAACACTTCATTTTGACAGTCTTCAATAAGGAATCATCATAAGATGCTTGAGATGGTAAGTCGTTGGTATAAGCGACGCTTTTCAGACCCACACGCCGTGAGCCTCGTAGCGATCTTGCTGTTCGGCTTTATCACCATTTATTTCTTCGGGCATTTGATTGCACCGTTGTTAGTTGCCATCGTTCTCGCATATTTACTCGAGTGGCCAGTGACGCAAATGTGTCGCTTGGGGATTCCACGTACTTTTTCTGTCATTACGGTGATTTTGATTTTCATTGGCTTGATGCTGATTGCGGTGTTTGGTTTAGTGCCAACCATCTGGACTCAGGTCGGCAACCTAATCAACGACATTCCGAACATGTATGCTGGTCTGCAAAAGTTCATTGCTACTTTACCACAGCGTTATCCAGAACTGGCGAACTTACAAATCGTGGAAACCTTGGTAACCAATGCGAAAAACCAAGCAATAGGCTTAGGGGAAAGCGTGGTGAAAGGTTCGTTGGCGTCACTCGTCAGTTTGGCTACGTTAGCGGTTTATCTGATTCTTGTTCCTCTGTTGGTGTTCTTTCTACTGAAAGACAAAGAAGAAATGCTACGCATGGCAAGCGGTATTCTGCCTAAAAACCGTAAGTTGGCGAACAAAGTTTGGCATGAGATGAACGAGCAGATCTCGAATTATATTCGCGGTAAAGTGCTTGAAATTCTTATCGTTGGTGGCGTGAGCTACGTAACCTTCGCGATTCTTGATTTACGTTACTCAGCGCTGCTTGCGGTTGCCGTGGGCTTATCCGTTCTGATCCCCTACATCGGCGCGGCAGCGGTGACAGTACCTGTGGCGATTGTTGGTTTGTTCCAATGGGGCTTATCGCCTCAGTTTTACTGGTTACTTGTTGCTTACGGTATTATTCAAGCACTAGATGGCAACGTATTAGTGCCAGTATTGTTTTCAGAGGCAGTCAACCTTCACCCAGTGGCTATCATTGTCGCAGTATTGGTGTTTGGTGGATTGTGGGGCTTCTGGGGCGTATTCTTTGCTATTCCATTGGCGACGTTGGTGAAAGCAGTATGGAACGCGCTGCCAAGCTCGGAAGAAGCCGAACCGATACAAGAATAGAAACTGATTTCAATAAAAAGCCCAGCGATTGCTCTGTCTCTTATACACAAATCCCCAAGCTTGTAGCTTGGGTATTTTTTTTGAACTCTTTCACGTGTGTGTGATCTGAT
>NZ_JAPHPY010000035.1:0-62513 GCF_026241575.1 Vibrio sp. Sgm 5 | reverse complement strand
CCGAATACATTAGCGCAAACCAACTCCGTTATTACTTAATTGTAGTTGCAATAACGGGGCGGACCATACATTTTTGTTTCTATCGATGCTGTTTTGTATTCATCGAGCTTGCTTATTAGCTAGCGTTGTTTTCCGCCAATTCACGTTGGGCTTGCTGTTCTTTCTCACCAAGTTTGAAGTAAATCTTACCGACGATGACTTCTGAAATCAGGATGGTAAACACCACAGCAAAGAAGGCGACGACACCGTTCCAAGGACCACTAAAGTCAACCTTGTCACCGAACAGAATGTTAATGGCTTCTAGCTTCACGAACTTCGAACCGACCAAGATAACGTAAGTCGAGATACCACGGTAAATCTTAGGTGCCGTACCTGGCTTCGATTTAAAGTACTCTGCGATTTTGTGTTCCGCTTTAATAGACAGCTTCAAGAGCAACTGAAGCAGTAAAGCCGCGGCGAAAGAAATCGTAAATGAATCAATGGTTACGAAATCCCAATATTCGTCATAAAAGTTCAGTACCGTAAGGTCTACCAATACCGCCAAGGTATAACCAACGAACAGACGTTGTGGAGTGTTGAAACCGTAGACTTTATCCGATGCGCTCATAAGAACCCTCAATCAATAATGAACAAGTTTGCAAAGCCATGCCTTGCGTCGATGGGTTAACTATATGAGTTCCTCGAATTGAAAACTTGCCATTTCGCGCCATCCTAATCATTGCGATGAATGATTGTTTTGATTGGATATATTGAATACCAATAAGCGCGTTGATTTTGAAAACCGTCTACAAACTGACACGCAAACAGCGTTAGAATGGCTTCTAATCCAATAACTAATTTCGAAGAATCAAGCAGTAAGGACTCTCATGGCAGACATCAAGCAGCTCGACAGCAAAGTGGTGTATCAAAACAAATGGATGACGGTACGTGAAGATAAGATCCAACGTCCTAGTGGAGCAGAAGGCATCTACGGTGTGGTCGACAAGCCAGACTGTGCAGCAATTCTGGCGATCGATAACGGCGTGATTCACTTAGTACAGCAGTTTCGTTACACCGTAGGGCAACGTTGTTGGGAAATCCCACAAGGTGCTTGGGAATCAAATCCAGATGCGGATCATCTTGAGCTAGCAAAAGGTGAGCTTCGAGAAGAGACGGGTATGCAAGCCAATAAGATGGAGTACGTTGGTGCGCAGTTCATCGCTTATGGATTCTTAAACCAGACTTGCCATGTGTATTTCGCGAATGAGTTAGCCGAAGTGGGCAATCAACTAGACAGTGAAGAAGAAGATTTGATTACTCGCTCGTTCTCTGTTGAAGCGTTCGAGCAAATGATGATAGATGGTGAAATCAAAGACTGCGTCACCATCGCCGCTTATGGTTTGGCGAAATTGAAAGGCTTGGTGTAAGCAAAACGAAGCTACTAAGTTACCCAAGGTGATAAGCTAAAGGCTCGCGATGAGCCTTTTCGTGTTTAATATTGAGATGACTTAGCGCCGCTTTATATTGCCTCAGGTGCTTATCGCCACAGATGCTGGCATGATGCTACTCACCGCCACCATCCCCACCGCCGTCTCCTCCAAAGTCTCCACCATCTGCATCGAAATCATCCGAATCGGTAGCGGGCTGTTGTTTGTGGCTGTCTTGAATCTCCGCGTAAGTCAGTAAAGCACTGACGCTCACCAGATCCGTCGCTTGGTCAAACAAAGTAAGTGAGACTTCTGATTGGAATTCAGCATGTTCACCTAGCTCTTGGCTTAGTCCCATCGGCACGTAAGCGACTTGGCTAATCAACATGCCGTATGCGATTAGGGCAAAGGCATCATCTGTCTTACCATTTTCTTTCAGCGCCCAATCGATCTCTTCCTTCGAGTAATCTGCTTTCTCACCATACTTGAGTGCTAGTTTTGGCGTGATGTCCTTTGCGACCTCGCGAATTTGGCGGTTTCGTTTCCAATTTCCAAACATAAAACTTCCTTTTCTATGGGTGGTGAATGTTATGGTTATCGCTTCTCTAACACTTCAATCAGCTCATATCGATACAGGCTCGCATCGGCTGGTACATTCTCTGGCGTAAATCGCTGAGTGCGTTTGATTTTTAAGGTGTACTCGGAACCTGATTCAAATTCAAAACCGTCGATTTGGTCATAGAAGTAGTTACCATCGACCACCATGCATTTCATTGGCCCGACGCCCACACAGTCCACCAGTTCTGGACCTACATTAACGGTCATGATTTTTGCGGTGTCATCGGATTCGTGTTGAGCACAGCCAAATAGTGCTGCTGCCATCATAGGCAACACAACATAGCGTTTTAGATTCATTCTTTGCTCCTTAAAGGGTTACCAAATCATCATAGCAAGATTGACGAAAAGTGATGGTAAACCCGCGATAAAAAAGATAAACCCAAGCTGATAGTTTTTGCTTGTGTCTGTCTCGAAATGCTGACGGTCGACCATTGAGTGCACTTTATCCGTGAATTCATCATCGAGGAGCGAATGACGAGAATACATACCGCCCTCCCAAGTCAGTTTTGCTAATACCCAGATGACGACGAGGACAAAAACAAAAAGTCACTCAATTGGGTCGATTGAAATTGAGGCACAAAGTGAGAAAGTCCAAATACGATCACTGCCGCGACCGCATTTATCAGTACGACTATTTGTAATAATCTAAGCAAACTGATCCCTAGTTATCATTGTTTTATGAAGCAATACATTGACATGATTTATAAAATCTGTCGCTTTGTATTCTTGTTTTAGAGGGTGTAAATCACAAGCAAAAACGATTAAAAAGATGACCTTGAACTTTGTGTTAAGGTCTTTATAGTATTCCATTCACATATCTTGGCGGAGCAGTAACGTGAAATTATTGGCAGATAAAACGGGCGAGCAATTTTTGCAAATTTTAGATGAGCAAGCTGACGCGTTAACGGTGCAATTTATCTCCAACGAAGGCGAGCCAAAAGGACAACCATTCAAAGACTCTCTCAAAGGGTTGAAGCTAGCTGGGTGGTCTCATCGCACGACGTCCACTGCGATTGGTTTATCGCGTTTTAAAAAGGGGTATCTCGAAGATGCGCATGTGAGCTTTGCGCTGCATCGTTTGTATCCTTTGGGACGCAAAATAAAACTGCCAAGCGGCGAGATTGTGCAAATCGCCAGCTACGCCAATACCCACGCAGATGGCTATTACATGTTTGTTCGCCGCGATGATGAGCAAGAGTTGGTGCGCATGAAGATGTCACCAGATTGGCTGTTAATGCCATCAGAGAAGTTACTTGCTCTGCCGTATTATCCGCGCCCTCGAACTCAACAAGAGCTTAACGTGATCGACGATTTCGACAAATGGGCTGGTGGCTTTTAATCGCCAGTCTGTCGATAATCAAACCCAAATCGCGCTAAGTAGTGCCAGACTTTTTTCAAATCTTGCTCGTCAAACGCTTTTGCTTTTACTGCGTCACCAATAATGCGTGGCGTTAGCATGCCATTTTCTGCAACCTGATTTGCGATGTCTAAAATGGCTTGTCCTCGGTAGTCTGGATAAAGATTGATGTCTTCTATTGAGACACAAAAACCACTGTGCCAACGAATCTCAACTGGTAACTCACGAGCGTAACCTTCTACCTCAGTGCCTTTAAATGAAGGGTCGAGCACCAAGGCTTGAATATCTTCCTTCAAGTGCAAATCGCCGTGGATTTGAGTTTCGATATAGGCGTCCAACCTGTCTGGCGCTTGTGCGTTTAACTCATCCAACAAGGGGTGAATGCGTTCAATAGTGGCGAAGTGCTCTGGCTCGAAGAAGCTATCTGGATAACAAAATGTCGCTCGCTTGCTGATCTCTGGTTTCAATAAGAAGTAGCTAGAACCAAATCTTGGTGATGCGCCAACTTCTGAACTAGAGAAGTTTAACGCGCCATACTTTGGGCGTTGATTTGGTTGGCTATTGTCGTAAACACCATCAAACACGCGCTGCTCCCAACGCCAACGCTCCCCACCTTCGTAAGCCGTCAGTCCGCCGTTGCTTGTACCGGTTTCAAATTGGGATTTGAGCTTACCATCTTGGGCTATTGCTTTAAGCAGCGGTTCGCCCTCAGAAGTGGTTCGATCGGGATGAAAGTTGATGGTCACTGCGAAAGGATGTGACTGCGGTACTCCTGCGGATTTCGAGCGAATCACATCAAGAGCGCGTTGAGTAAATGGATGATCGAGCACGACATTGACCTCTGGTTTTTCTTTCAACTTACCGAGTTCAGCCTGCTAATTCAATCTCAGACTATGAATGTAAAGAGAGATTTAGAGGACAGAACCTCTCAACATTTGAGAGGTTCTAATAGACCGCTTAGAAAGGGTGGTTTGATAGCTGATCACTGCTTTCTAACATCTTCTCTGCTACGTAACGATGCGTGGCCGTGGTTGGGTGAGTCACATCCCAGAATACAAACTTGTCTGAGCCCGAAGAGGCACACTCAGAACGTAGCGAATGTTTGTACAAGTAGTCTGCTGCCGATGAGCGATTGATGTCTTGGCAGGCTTGGCTTGCATTTAGAAACCCATGTTGCTCAGGGTTTGCTGTTAGGCCTTCAAACAGTGCATGAGTATCGTGCAATGTGATGTTTAAACCTTGCGCTGAGTAGTAATCAGCTTGTGCCTTGATAAATTCGTTCATCTCAAGAATTTTTGCTCGAATCGTTGCGATCTCTTCTTGAGTGGAATACTTAAACTGAGGCGCATACGTGGCATCGGGTAGCGTCATCAGGAGAAAGTTTTCTGCGCCTGCATCCGTCAGCTTGATCAAAGCTTCAGCGTAGTCTGATTTTACCTCTGGAACGCTGCGGTTATAGTTCATAAAATCATTCAAACCGAATTCAAGGGTAAATAAGGTATTGGCTGGTTGGTAGTTTTTTGCCAATTTCGCATACGCCAAGTAAGAGGAAACTTGCTCACCCACTCCTGTCAGAGCGATGTATTGGTTTTCACCCGCAGCGCCACCTACAGCCCAGTTGTAGAGCGGTAGGTTCTTCGCTTGAGCGATGTACTCTGTCCATACAAACCCGTTAGAGAAATGCCCTAAGAACCAGCTATTTGGATTCGGGAAGCGCCATTGTGATGCGTTAAAGATGTTGCCCGTGTCCGACAAGCTATCGCCCAACGCGACCACTTTGTTGATCTGAACTGGCTGCATTACAGGATCGTTACTCCAGATCGAATGATTGTATGACCAACGATTATCAGCGGCAAAGAAAGTGATATCGGCGTTTTCATTCGCTAGATCGAGCGTTTCTTCACAACGTTGTTTGATAACATTTTGTGGCGTATCGGTATAGAACATGTTTTTGAATGAGAGTGCGTTCCACCAATAACCGTTAATAGTGAAGTAGCTGCCATCTGGGTTTTCTGCCCATTCCCAATCAGTTGCTGGGTCATCGTGTGAATAACTAGTTCGATACCAGCAGCGAACGTATGTGTAAGTTTGCTTGTCTTGTGTGCTTCTTACTTGTGAAGCACTGATCATCTCCGGAGACAGTGTTGATTCGGCAGCGTGAGCAAGATTGAGTGGTAGTAATAATGCACTAAGTAACGTAATGGTTTTGTTCATGATTCACTCTCTATAATGATTATCGTCATGATTTAGATGAGAAGTTATCTCATCAACTCTCCTCATTCTGGGTAAATACGCTATTCAGTCAAATATCTAATTATTCAAATTGTCAATTTTGGTACCGCAATCGTATTTCAATAGATTTGGTAAATAGAATAATTTTATAAAATCTAGAATAATTACTCACTAACATTAATTTAACATGCACTTTTCTTGTTAATAAGTAATTGCTTTATAAGTAAATTGGTTGATTTTGAATGTTCACTATTTCTGTTTATTAAATGATCTTTTATTAACAATTATGTATTCATAAAATGAATTATTTGGATTTTTTAACAAATAACCTATAGCTGAATAACTCATGTTAATGAGGTTTGAATGACTTTTCATGAGTAAAAAGTGAATAAAAATCAGCTCAACAAGGAATAGAGCAAATGCATCACACAACAACTAAATTAAATGGCTTGTTTTCATTGTCTGCCGTTGCAGTAGCAATGACATTTTCGATGTCAGCGCATGCGGCTCCTCTAACGGGGTTCGACGAATCTAACTTGCCGACCAAATACATCGTCAAATTTAAAGAAGATACGTCCAGTCCCTCAGCATTGGGTGGGAACTCATTCTGGGGGCCACGCATCGCGCAAGAGTCGGTATTAGATCAGCTCAAAGCGCGTAAAGTGGAAAAGCTAGGAAATCGCGCGATTTACAGCGTGGAGATGGAAGACTCGGAATTGGGGCAATTGCGTAACCGCAGCGATGTGGAATACGTTGAAATTGACCCACCGCGTTATCTGTTAAGTGAGACTATCCCTTGGGGCTATGAGGCGGTGAACGCTCAGCTTCTGGATGACTCGAATGCAGGGAATCGCACCGTGTGTATCATCGACTCGGGTTACGATCTGGCGCACAACGATTTGAGTGGTAACCGAGTGTCGGGTACAAACGACAGCGGTACCGGCTCTTGGAGTGTTCCGGGGAACAACAACGCTCACGGTACACACGTAGCAGGTACGATTGCCGCGATTGCCAACACGGAAGGCATCAAAGGCGTTATGCCAAACCAAAACGTGAATTTGCACATCGTTAAGGTGTTCAATGAAGCGGGGTGGGGCTACTCATCCAGCTTGGTGAAAGCGGTACAAACTTGTGCTGACAACGGCGCGGACGTGGTCAACATGAGCCTTGGTGGTGGCCAATCAAGTGTTACGGAGAAAAACGCGTTGCAAACCATTTATGATCAAGGCGTGCTGCTGATTGCCGCTGCGGGTAACGATGGTAATACTGCGCACAGCTACCCAGCATCTTACGATTCAGTAATGTCGGTTGCGGCAGTGGATGATAAGCGTGATCACGCGGCGTTCTCTCAAGCGACAGACCAAGTTGAAATCGCAGGTCCGGGCGTAGCAATTCTGTCTACGGTGACTGTGGGCGAGGGTAAGCTTTCAGACATTCGCTTGAATGGCGTTAGCCAGTTCGATCGTGGCATCGTTCCTCACAACCGCTTGATCCAATCGGGCGGCAGTTACGGTCCTGATCCAGTAGCCGGTTCTATCACGGCGACACTGGCAAGCTGTGATGTATCTGGTAGCAGTTTCAGCTGCGGTGATATGTCTGGCAAGATCTGTTTGACCGAGCGTGTGGGCAGCCAATCATCAGGCAACTACCCAGAAATCGATGCAGTTCAAGCGTGTTACAACGCAGGCGCAAGTGCGGCGATTGTGTACAGTAACTCTGAGCTACCGGGTTTGCAGAATCCTTTCCTTGTCGATCAAAACAACGCGGCGCGTATTGTGTCAGTAACCGTTGATCGTGCCTTCGGTCAGGAGCTGTTGGGCTACGTTGGTCAAGACATTACGGTATCGACCACCAAGGGTGAAGACTACGAGTACTACAACGGTACTTCGATGGCGACGCCGCACGTAACGGGTGTTGCGGGATTGGTGTGGAGTTACCATCCAACCTGTACCGCAGCACAAGTACGTAACGCACTGATCAAGACAGCTACGGACATCGACGTAATGGGTCGTGATAACCGCACTGGTCATGGTCTTGTGAATGCTGAAGCTGCGAAACAATACCTAGACGCTGGCTGTAATGGTCCGGATGGCGGTGGCTCTGGCAACGACAACGTTCTAGAAAACGGTGTGGCGAAAACGCAGCTTTCTGGTGGCAGCAAATCAAGCACTGTATTTGTGTTTGACGTCCCTGCGGATGCAACGCAAGCGACATTCAACATGAGTGGCGGCTCTGGTGATGCTGACCTTTACGTGCGTTTTAATGGCACACCAAGCACCAGCACTTACGACTGTCGTTCATGGGCGGGCGGTAATGGCGAAAGCTGTAGCTTGAACGTATCTGGTGCAGGGCAATATGAAGTATTGGTTTACGGCTACAGCGCGTACTCTGGTGTTTCTCTTGTTGCAGCGCATAACGGCTCGGGCGATTCATCAGGTGGCGGTTCTGCACCTTCTAGCTACACCAACTCGAATGCAGTAGCGATTCCTGACAACAGCTCTGCGGGTATCGTAAGCCCATTAGATGTGGCTCGCACTGGCGATGCAGGTTCAGTGACTATCGACTTGGATATCACTCACACCTACATTGGCGATCTTCGTGTCACGCTAACGTCACCTGACGGTGGTCAAGTAGTACTGCACGACAATGCGGGTGGTGGTGCAAACGACATTAAAACCAGTTTCCAAGCGGATTTCTCTGGTTTTGAATCACAAGGCACATGGGAACTTAAAGCGGTGGACAATGCCAGAAGAGACACAGGCACCATCAACAGTTGGACTCTGACCTTTCAATAAGGAGTGACTATGAAGAAGTTGACCTTACTTTCTTTGTCTGCGGTAGGTGCTACCGCACTATTGGCAATCGGACTGAGCTCAAGCAGCTTGGCAAACAATCAAGGATTTCCTCTCGTGGATGAACGCCAAGATCAAGCCGAGCAGCAACCTGCACGTTACTTTGTTAAGTATCATGAAGGAAAAGAGAGCGAAGTGAGAGCGCTTCTTCGTCAGCACAACATTGAAGTGGTCGACGCTCTGGTGAAACAACACGTGTTGATTGTGGTGGGTGAACAGGCGGAAGTCGATAAGCTCGCGGATCACGATGCGGTTGAATACACCGAGCAAGAGCCAACAAGAAAGCTGCTATCTAACGGAACTACGCTTCAATAAGCCAAACTTCCTTGAAATAGTGCCAAAAAGAAAAACGCCCCTCACGTGAGGGGCGTTTGTCTCATTTATTAGTGGAAGATGAAGACTAAGGACGCTCACCTTCCGCTAGGCGACGTTCGATATCTGCAACCACTTCTGGGAAGTTAGCAATGGTGTCGATGAGGTAATGCGGCGAGCTCTTGAGCAGTTTTGCACGTGCCTTTTCACGAGCGGCATTAAGCGTTGCTTCATCCGCAGTTTGGTACTCTTTAAACGTCAGACCGGCTTCGTTACCAGAAAGCAGCAGACCAACGGTCCACATACCGGCGTTGTGACCTTCATCAATGCCCGGTGCGGCGTCATCCACTTTGATACACGCGTTAACGTCGGTTACATTCAGCTCAATCACGTTCTTCAGTGCCATAAATGGTGCAGGGCGACCACCTTGAGGCAGGTCATCCGTTGCTACTACGTAATCTGGTTTGTAGCCGTAATCCGCTGCCACTGGAATCAGTACGTCCATCACTTCGCGAGGGTAACCAGAACAAGAGCCGATCTTGATGCCTTTGTCTTTCAGACCGTTCACAACTTCAATTGCATTGAGAATTGGCTCTGCGTGGTCAGCCACTTTTGCTTTTTGCAGAGGCATAAATGCTGCGTAGATAGCGTCGATGTCTTCGCTGGTCATTGAGCGACCGAACTTCTCATTCCAACGCTTATCAACGGCAGGAATACGACCCACAGCTTGGATGTGATCCCACTTACCAAGGCCCATTGGTTCGCGCGCTTCTTCTAGGTCGATTTCAAAGTCAAAGCCTTGTTTGAATGCTTCCACAAAGATGCTAGTTGGCGCAAAAGAGCCGAAATCGACGATAGTGCCAGCCCAGTCAAAGATCACTGCTTGAATTGGTGAGTTGCTCATGTTCAATCCTTTTTCTTGCTTGCTAGAGCGCTTGCCTACACGTTGGAACCGCGCTCTGGATAAATGGGTTTTTGTTGAGGTCTATTGACCCTAAACGTAGTTAAAGTCTTTACACACTTTGGCGATGGCTTCTTCGAAGATCGCCAACGCTTCAGTCAGTTGTTCGCGAGTGATGATCAGCGGTGGGCTGAGTTGAATCACATTGCCTTGCGACACCTTGAAGCTCACGCCATTGTTGAGGCATTGGTACAGCACTGCTTCCGCTTCGTCATACGCGCGTGCTTTGCTCTCGTGGTCGGTGACCAGTTCAATACCCCACAACATGCCGATGCCACGTACATCACCAATCACTGGGTACTTGGCTTTCATCTCTAGCAGCTTTTCACGCATGAACTGGCTGTCGGCTTTGGCTTTATCTAGCAAGCCGTCTTGCTCAATGGCTTCCATGGTTGCCAGTGCTGCAGCACAACCGATAGGACTTTTCTCATGAGTGTAATGACCCATGGAGATTTGCTCGGCGGTGTTGTATTTGTCTTTGGTTACCATGGCTGCTATGGGCACTAACCCTCCGCCCAAACCTTTACCGATGCAGAGCATATCTGGCTCGATGTCATAGGCTTGGTAGGTAAACCATTCACCACTGCGACCCATGCCGTTAGGGATGTCGTCGATGATCAGCATGACATTGTGTTTGTCACAGATTTCGCGGATGCGTTTCCAATAGGCTTTACTCGGCACTTGTACGTCGGTATTACGAACCGCTTCTGCGATAAACGCGCCCACGCCACCTTCTTTCTCAATCACGTACTCAAGGTAGTCGGCATAATGCACATCGCTACCGTCGGCAACTGGGAAAGCACCGCGGTAAGACACCGCTGGTGGAATGCGCTCAACACCTGCCATTAATGGTCCCATGCCTTGACGGAAACACGCTTCACCGCCCACTGAGATGGCATCCAACGATGCGCCGTGGAAGGAATCCCACAAAGACACCACCTTGTAGTTGCCCGTGATGTGGCGCGCTAGTTTAAGTGCCATGCCAACCGCAGATGTGCCACCCGGAGCAAACAGCACGCGATTCAATTCGCCGCCACAGATTTGGGTGAGTTTTTCGGCACATTCAATCGCGGTCTCGTTGGTAAAACGACGCGGTGAAAACGGCAGTTTGGCAATTTGCTCTTGCACACGTTTGATCACATGCGGATGACCGTAGCCCAACTGGTGAACGTTATTGCCATGGAAATCCATGTACTTTTTGCCGGTAGCATCTTGGATATAGATGCCTTCTGCTGCTTCCAATGTATCTAAGCAAGGCGTCGACATGGCTTGATGAAGAAAGACCTTCGAATCACGCTTTAGTAATGCTTGCGTGCGTTCGTCGTCCATCGATGCATTCCAAGCTTGGCGCGCTGGAGTCGTGTTGACATCACCTTCGCTGCGGAAATGGGTCGGTTTGATATTCTGAGTCATAACGCTTTCTCAATCAGAAGGCTGCTTTAAGCAACTTGCCAGTACATTGCTTTTTCAATTGCACCGATTAAGCGCTCGATATCTGCTGGGTAAACTTCGCCAATGTTGCCGATACGGAAGCAATCTGCGTTTGATACTTTACCCGGATAAATCACAAAACCTTGCTCTTTCAAACGCGTGTAGAACGCTTTGAATTGGTAATCACTGTGCGTCGGAGAGTAGAAAGAAGTGATGATTGGCGAGTGCAGATCATCACTCAGTAGCGGTTCGAAACCCAGAGAACGCATACCTGCAACCAGTGTTTTCTGGTTAGTTTGGTAACGGTTATGACGAGCCTCAATGCCGCCTTCTTGTTCCAGCTCTAACAATGCTTGGTAGAAAGCGCGAACCGTGTGCGTTGGAGACGTGAAACGCCATTTGCCGTGGTTCACTTCCATGCATTGCCACTGGTCGTAAAGATCAAGGCTCAAAGAACGTGCCTGACCTTGGCACTTTTCTAGCTCAGTTTGTTTCGCAATCACAAAGCCAAAGCCCGGTACGCCTTGAATACATTTGTTTGCAGAGCTGATCATAAAATCGATGCCTAGCTCTGCGATATCGATAGGAATGCCACCAAAGCTCGACATGGCATCGAGAATCACGACTTTACCGTGTGCTTTTGCCGCAGAAGCAAATGCCTCAATTGGGTTAAGCATGCCAGTGGTTGTCTCACAGTGAACAATCGCCACGTGTGTGATCGCAGGATCCGATGCCAATGCAGTTTCCACCTCGTTCAAGTGTGGCTGTGATGTTTCGCCTGGGGAAACTACATGGCATGGAATATTTAGGTAATCAGCGATCTGAGCGATACGCGCACCGTAAGCACCGTTGTCGACAACCAACAACTTTCCATCTTTGCCAATGGCACTGCCAATCGTTGCTTCTACTGATGCGGTGCCGCTACCTTGCATTAGTACGCTGGTGTAGCCGTCTTGTTGAGTCGCCAGTTTTACAAGCTTAGTGCGGATCACTTCTACGATGTCTTTATTGTATTCATCATCCCAAGTACACCAGTCTTTTAGCATGGCTTCACGTACCGTTTCAGAAGTAGATAGAGGACCTGGAGTCAGTAGTAGGTATTCGTTTTTCATCTCGATTTCCATCAGAATAGGCTAATTGGTCTACACCAAATTTCGAGTTCACTCTAGCGAGGAAGAAAAGGGCAGTAAATAGGCGAATACCCAATTTCATAAAACTTTAATATCCAGAAAATGGCGGATCAATTGAACGATTATTCATCGCAAATTTTCGTAAAACTGCCATTTAATGGTCATGATTTCGTCACAAAGGCTCAGTAGGGTGGTTATCGTCAACTGGTACAGACCAAATAAAAACTTAGCCAAATTAACTGGAGAAAATGATGAAAAACCGTTTGATGAAAGGATCGCTGGCTGCACTTGTCTCTCTGCTAGCTACGAATGCAATGGCAGCACAGGAAGTCACGGTTTACACCGCTTTCGAAACTGACATTCTTGCTAAATACAAGTCTGCGTTTGAGAAAGATAACCCAGATATCAAGATTAAGTGGGTTCGCGATTCCACCGGTATCATGACGGCGAAATTGCTGGCAGAAAAGAACAACCCTCAAGCGGAAGTGGTTTGGGGTCTTGCTGGCTCGTCAATGGCACTGCTTAAAGATGAAGGTCTTCTTAAGCCTTACAGACCAAAAGGTTTGGAAGAGCTGCACGCGAATCTAAACGACCCTCAATCAAACCAAGCTTGGTTCGGTAACGATGCGTTCTTTAACGCAGTTTGTTTCAACGAAGCGGTAGCGAAACAACTTAACCTACCGAAACCAACGTCTTGGGAAGACCTAACGAAGCCGGTTTACAAAGGTCACATTGCAATGCCGAACCCAGCGTCTTCAGGCACTGGCTACATGCAGGTTTCTGCTTGGCTACAAAACATGGGTGAAGATCAGGCATGGAAATACATGCGTGACTTAGACAAGAATATTGCACACTACACGCACTCTGGTTCTAAGCCATGTGTTCAAGCGGGTATGGGTGAAGTGGCTATCGGTATTTCGATGGCGAGCCGCGGCGCGAAGCTGAAAACACAAGGTGCACCACTAGCGGTTATCACACCAAAAGGCATCGGCTGGGAATCAGAAGCTGTTGGTCTAGTAAAAGAGTCTGATGCAGCGAAACGTGTTGTCGACTGGTCAATCTCTAAAGCAGCAAACGAGCTTTACGTAGAAATGTACCCAGAGGTTGCACATAAAGAAGTGAAAGCGACCGTGTCTAACTTCCCGAACGTTCAAGAGAACATGGCGAAGATGGACTTCGCGCAAATGGGCAGCAAGCGTGCAGAGATTCTAGCGGCATGGTCTGAGAAGTTCGACGCGAAATCAGAGCCAAAGTCTTAATCGAATTTGCTTTGAGTGGAATGCTGAAATCCACCTCGGTTGAGGTGGATTTTTTGTTTTTGGAAGAGGCGAGAGTCAAAAGCCTTAAAGCAGCAACCCCACCTAACCTCCCCTTGGCTTTAACTTCGGGGGACCACAGCAGTCATGCTAGTAAAGGGGAGGGACTGGTTCTGCATTCACAGATAATTTAATTCACAATGCAACATCCAACGGGCTTCAAGTAGATTCTGAATACTCGCCCAGGCTCTTTCAGAATGACGTTGGGAAAGCACGGAGCTCACCGCAGCAAAGAACAGCTCTCCCCCTTGATAACCACATTCAAATGCTTGGCAAACCATGCTGATAAAAGGGGGAGTTGGAGGGGGTTGCAAGCGCAGAAACAAACCTCATCGCTCTTCATCTATTTGTCATCTTCTGGCTATAAATTTGTCATTGGAACGTAACACTCCAAAACTAAAGTTGGTATATACCATTTGGAGCGTGTGTTATGTCAACTAACCAACATTACCTAAATATCGCAAATGTAGTGAAGCAATTCGGACAGTTCACTGCATTAAAGAAAATCTCGCTAGCGATTGAAAAGGGCGAGTTTGTTTGTTTTCTTGGTCCTTCTGGCTGCGGTAAAACCACTCTGCTACGTGCCATTGCAGGTTTAGACTTGCCAACGTCTGGTGCGATTTTTCAAAACGGTCAAGAGACCACATTCCTACCACCAGAGAAGCGCGATTTCGGCATCGTATTCCAATCTTACGCGCTGTTTCCGAACCTAACTGTGCAAGAGAACATTGCGGTGGGTTTGAAGAACCAAGGTATGTCGACCAAAGAAGCGTTAGAGAAGGTGGATTACTGGCTAGAAACCATTGGTCTTCCTACCTCTGGTGAGAAATTCCCTAACCAACTTTCTGGTGGTCAGCAGCAGCGTGTTGCTTTGGCTCGTGCATTGGCGTTGTCACCGGGTCTACTGTTACTTGACGAGCCGCTGTCAGCGCTGGATGCAAAAGTGCGTGTTCACTTACGTGACGAGATTTGTAAGCTGCAACGCAAGCTAGGCATCACCACCATCATGGTTACGCACGATCAGGACGAAGCGTTGTCGATGGCGGATCGTATCGTGGTAATGAACCATGGTGTGATTGAGCAAGTCGGCACTCCTCAAGAGATCTATCAACAACCAGCCACGCGCTTTGTTGCTGAGTTTGTCGGTAGCATGAACTTTATTGAAACCTCAGTCGCGACGGACTCCCAAGTGCGCATTGCTGAAACCCTGATGCCAGCGCCAAGCTTGACCAATCGTAAGATCCAACGTGGTGACCGCTTCGACCTTGCGGTGCGTCCTGAAAGCATCAAGTTCGTTGAAAACTACAACAACTCTTTACCTGTGCGAGTTACGGCAACCGAGTTTTTGGGGGCGTTTTTCCGCATTGATTGCGTATTGCAAAACGACAGCTCAACGAAAACCATCGTAGTGGATGTGCCTGTGGAAACGGTTCAAAAACTCAATATCAAAGCGGGCGATGTACGTTACATCCAGTTTGCTGAAGAAGGGCTGCATGGTTACGCCGTGCCCTCGGTTGATAAAGCGCTAGCGGCGTAGGTGTAAACATGGATGCGAAGACAATGACGATGAATAGCCTGACCACACAAGACAAAGCAAAATCCTTACTCGGACGTGTTAGCCGCGACAACCTTGTGTTGTTTGGTTTGCTTGCTGGCTTGTCGACCATGATGGTGCTGTTCATCTTAATGCCGCTTTGGGCAATGTTGACCAAGAGTGTGCAAAATGCCAATGGCGAATTTGTCGGATTGGCAAACTTTGCGACATACTTTTCCTCTTCAAGCTTGTGGGTGTTGGTGGGCAACACTTTTACTTTGGGCGTGATAGTGACCTCGGTAGTGGGTGTGCTTGCGTTTGGTTATGCCTATGCGCTGACTCGTTCATGCATGCCGTTTAAAGGTTTGTTTCAAATCCTAGGTACCGCGCCGATCCTCGCGCCTTCGTTACTGCCAGCGATCAGTTTGATCTTCCTTTTCGGTAATCAAGGCATTGCCAAAGAGATGCTGTTAGGAAACTCGATTTACGGCGTGATTGGTATCTCGATGGGTTTGATTTTCTGGACCTTCCCTCATGCATTGATGATTTTGACCACTTCGCTGCGTACTTCAGATGCCCGCTTGTATGAAGCAGCCCGCGCACTGAAAACTTCACCCATCAAAACCTTCTTTATGGTGACGTTACCTGCGGCGAAATACGGTTTGATCAGTACGCTTATCGTCGTCTTTACGCTGGTTATCACGGACTTTGGTGTGCCGAAAGTGATTGGTGGCAGCTATAACGTTCTGGCGACTGACATCTTCAAGCAAGTTGTGGGACAGCAAAACTTTGCCATGGGTGCAGTGACCAGCATCATGTTGTTATTCCCTGCGGTAATGGCGTTTGGCGCAGACCGCTGGGTTCAGAAAAAGCAAAAGAGCTTATTCGACACACGCTCGGTGCCTTATCAGCCAGAACCTAACAAAGCGCGCGACAGCATTTGTTTGGTTTACTGCAGTATCATTTCTATTGCAGTGTTGGCAGTGCTTGGTATGGCGGTGTATGGCTCGTTAGTTACGTTCTGGCCTTGGAACAAAGCTCTAACGTTAAACAATTACAACTTTGCTGAAATGAGCACTTACGGTTGGAGTCCATTCTTCAACTCGCTAACGCTGGCAGGTTGGACGGCAGTTATTGGTACAGCCATCATCTTTGTCGGTGCTTACTGCATTGAGAAAGGGCGTGCGTTTGGTCCAATTCGTCAGGTGATGCAAATGCTCAGCGTGGTGCCGATGGCGGTTCCCGGTATGGTGCTCGGCTTGGGTTACATCTTTTACTTCAACGATGCGAACAATCCTCTGAACGTGCTTTATGGCACCATGGCATTCTTGGTGATTAACACGGTAGTGCATTACTACACCGTGGGTCACATGACAGCACTGACTGCACTAAAGCAGTTGCCATCGGAGGTTGAAGCCACGGCGGCATCAGTGAAGCTTCCTCAATACAAGTTGTTCTTTAAAGTGACATTACCTGTGTGTTTACCTGCGATTTTGGACATTGCGACTTACTTGTTTGTTAATGCATTGACCACCACTTCTGCGGTAGTATTCCTTTACTCAACCGATACGATTCCGGCTTCGGTCTCGATTCTGAATATGGACGATGCAGGTCAAACTGGCGCTGCAGCAGCGATGGCTGTGATGATCATGATGGCTGCCGCAATTGCGAAGATTGTTCAGATGACTTCGGGTAAATTGTTAGAGAATCGCACACAAGCTTGGCGCAAAAGATAAGGACACTTCGTGCAATACGTAAAAATTAAAGATTCGATTGTTGAACAGATTGAAGCGGGCATGCTATCGCCGCGTCAAAAACTGCCAGCAGAGCGTAAGTTGGCGGAGTCGTTCGATACTACACGCGTCACTCTACGTGAAGCTTTATCATTGCTAGAAGCGGAAGGTCGAATCTATCGCGAAGATCGCCGAGGTTGGTTTATCTCACCTGAGCCATTGCGTTACGACCCAACCCAAACGCTGAACTTCCCGAACATGGCGAAAGCGCAAAATCGTGTGCCAAAAACGGAGTTGGTCGCAGCAAAAGAGACGTTGGCAAACAAACAAGCCGCGCGCTTGCTGGACTTGCAACCTTTCTCGGACGTGTATCGAGTCGACCGTGTGCGATACCTTGAAGACAGACCTGTGTTATTCGTAACAAACTACATTCGCCCAGAGCTGTTTCCGAACCTGCTGGACTACGATTTATCAAATTCATTGACGGACATTTATCGCGATCATTATGGCGTTACATATCAAAAGATTCGCTACCGCATTTCAACCAGCACTTTGTTGGGGGAAATGGCCCAAGCATTGCGCGCGACAGCCGGCACGCCAGCGATGGTGGTGGAGCGCATCAACTATAACCAACACGGTGAGTTAATTGATTGCGATATCGAGTATTGGCGACACGATGCCATCAGCATTGAATCTCTGGCGGAACTCAATCGTTAAGTGGACTTTCTCATTATCTAAGGCTCCATCTCGGGGCCTTTATTTTATTCAGACAGGAACATTGAAATGGATTTGTTGGCGATTGGTCTCGTCGTTTTTTCTGCTGTTCTCCATGCGGGTTGGAATATCCTTGGTAAAAGCAACTCAGGCTCAGGGCTCGCGTTTACCATGGCCGCCAGCTTTTCTGCATGTTTCATCCTTACCCCTTATTTGATTTGGTATTTGGTAACCATTGGCTGGGCATCATTACCGAGTGAATTTTGGGGATTGCTGTTCATTAGCGGCATTTCACAAATGGTTTATCTGGTCGGTTTGATTGTCGCTTATAAGCACGCAGATGTGGGTGTGGTTTATCCGATTGCTCGGGCGCTGCCTGTGATGATGGTCGGCGCAATCAGTGTGGCATTGGGGCATGAGTTATCCAGTCAGCAGTGGCTTGGATTCTTGCTGATAACCCTTGGTTGTATGCTGGTACCACTGACGAATTTTCGTCAGATGACATTGGGCTCTTATTTGAACGTTGGTGTGTTCTGGGCATTGATTGCCGCAATAGGCACAACGGGTTACTCGGTGGTCGACAAAGAAGCGCTGAGTTTACTCACAGGACAAGCATCAGAGATCTTGAATGATCAGTACAGTGCAATCTTCTACTTGGGCGTGCAGTTTTGGGCAATTGGTATTCCTGCTCTTGTGTGGTGCTTGGTTACGGGCAAGCCAGATGAGATTAAGACAGCTTGGCAGATCCGCAAAACCGCCAGCATGGCAGGGGTAATGATGGCTTCCACCTACGGCTTGGTGTTGTTTGCGATGACCATGACAGACAACGTCAGTTTGGTCGTGGCATTGCGTCAGGTCAGTATCGTGTTTGGCTTGTTTATGGGAATTTGGTTTCTGTCTGAGAAATGGTATCTCACCCGAGGCCTTGGCGTTACTTCTATCGTGGCGGGGATCATTCTCGCACTTACGCATTGACCTATATTGAAGAAAGAAAAAGGCAGCGACTCAGGCAATCGCTGCCTTTTTGTTTATTTGGGTGGTGTTAGAAGCGAACTTGAGCGCTAAACATCACGCCGCCAGAATCAAAATCGCGGTTTTTGGAATACGCGTATTCCGCATTTAAACCAAGGTGTTTGTAACTCCAGCCAATACCAGCCGCGGCTTCTCCGCCGATGCTCGACTCTTCGATATTTCGACTCTGCCCGTTTACTTTATAGGTGTACTCCAGTGTGTAGGCGGTGACGCCAGCTTTGCCGTACAACTCAAACCCTGCCCCAAGTGGATAGCTCGCATAGCCACTTAGCCTAGGCCCAGAAAAGCTGGTATCCGTGACCTCAGAAATTGGGCTGACAAGTATCGAGCCGATACCGTCAAAAGCGCCTTTAAAGCCCGCTTCGATACCAATGTTTTGCGTTAGCATGTATCGGTAGTAAACCTCACCGAGGAACATATCGCCGGACTCTTCGCTTGTTGGAGCATCGTAATTGACAACGCCGTAACCTAAATTTGTACCAACAATGTGTTTATTGGTTGTTGCGTGCGCTGACAAAGAAAGAGTCGACAACACCAAAGCCGTCACGAGTGAATAACGCATGTGACTTTCTCCTTAGTTCTTTGGCTTTTTAGCCTTTTAGCTTTTTAGCTTTTTAGCCTTTTAGCTTTTTAGTACTTGTTCGAATGTGGCTTTGGTGTTGTCTAGCCATTCATAACGACGACGATACATCGAGCGTTTTGAGCGAGACATATCTTCGATATCACGTCTTGGGGCATTCACCGCAAGGGAGTAGAAGTTCCGGTCGAACTCTATCCCGCCCAACTCTTGCCAGAGTGCGTCATAGTCGGTTTTGATTCGTCCTTTGCTGTAGCGTCGCGCGGCGTAAGTGTGGGAGTCGGTTTTGACCGCCAAAATTGTTTCTACCCCCCAGATTTGCGCCAGAATACTCAGTAAACTCACCATCAGGCTTTTTGGACGTTGACCGTAAAGTTTACGTGTTAGCTTTTTGATTTTTGCGCTGCTGGTTTCATTACTGCGTGGACCTTGTAAGCCGCCAATCATGATGCAACGAGCGCCATTCTCGTGCCCGAGCGTAAAAGAGATAGTGTAAAAGTTTCCGTCTTCTTCGCTGTGTAATACCAAGCTCATCTCACCTTCTTTTTGGTAGCGAGCTTCATAAACAAGTCGAACCGTATAGAGGATCTCATCAATCTCAAATGTCATCAGAGTTTGGCCTTTAGCATCGGTATAGATTTGTTCAATCAGCTCTGAAGAGAGCAGCTTCGACACCGTATTGTAGTGATCAACGACAAGTTCAGAGCGATCGATTGCTGGGCTATTTTTGATGATGTAAGGACGAAACGGCTTTTCTAAGAAACGATGCGTACGAGAACAAAGCATCTCTAGAAGTGACGCCTCAATATTGTCCGCCAGATAGTTGAATGACTTGCGATAGAACAGTGCACGCGCGATAAACTTAGCGCGGTATGTCCAAATAGGGTGATAGATCTCAGCGTACTCGTCTGAGTAAATGGTTTTGCTGTGATGAAGGATAGATTTATTCATGTCATTTCACTCCAGACTGGCTTTTCGGCGAGCCTAAGTTCGTTATCTGTGCAGTGCCTTGTTGGTCATGGTCGAAAAACACCAAAAGATAAAGAGGACGCCGAGGCATCAAAAGGTGGTGTTCTGGTGTCAGACGCAGTGCCATTACGATCGTTTTGAACGGTGTTCGTTTGTGCAGGATTCTAAGAGAAAAGGGGCAAGAGGTATTGTATGGCTTGGTAAGGGAGTGTCATGGCTGAGTGGCAAAGTAGCCATAAAGGTTTCTTTATAAGACAATAAAAGCTATTTAGTGACTGCTTTTTAAGATATTTTTATTATGAATAATAAATGGCAGTTTTATGCCTTACGTTTAATTAAAAATAACTTGAAAAATAATTGAATGTTTTTTGAAATTAATTTGACGAGCTAAAGGTCTCTATACGTAACCTACATTCATCGAGTATTTGGAACTCGATATTTTAAAAGGTAAGTAAGGAGCATATTATGAAACGTTTAATCTCTCTAGTCAGTCTTATCGTATTAACTGCCACTCCTGTCGCGGCATTCGCTGGTGGTTACCAATGGACGAATAACAGCAAAACGATCCAAGGTAATGTTGTGGATAGTAAGCAAGCTGCCTACGACATGGGCTTTGAAATGATTAAAAACTACCAAAGCAAGTCTTCTAAAGAGCTACGAGATGAGTTTAAGAGTGCATTTGATATGGTAGACCGTCAGTCGTTTTCCATTACTAATGCAAAAGTTACCGTTGATGAGTTTCTTCAAGATAACGGTCAGATTGCCTATCAACCAATATTGAATGTGAAATATGAATACCGCATGCGTGAGCCAGGTAATCGTTAATACATCTACTCGCTAGCAAAATATTTTGTTTTCAATATTATCGTTGCCATATATTTATTCTTATTGAGTTTGGGGAGTTTTGCTCCCCTTTTTTATTATTTAAATATACATAATTATGGTGAATGAAATAAATAACTAATTTAGGTTTAATATTTTCTAACGCTCAGCGTCAGTTTTTCTAGCTCGTTGATGATTTGGATCGTTTGTAAAGTGGCAACAAAGCAACATTGTATGCGCACACTTACAAAGGATACGTAATGACTCACCCTTCATATTGGTTTAAGCAAGCGCTTGAAGCCGAGCAACCAGAAACCGCCAAACCACTTCAACAAAATATCCAAGCTGATGTCGCCATTGTTGGTGGTGGATACACTGGGCTCTGGACGGCAATCATGATCAAGCAACAATCGCCGGAGAAACACATAATAGTGGTTGAAAAAGGCTTGTGCGGTAGCGGTGCTTCCGGGGCTAATGGCGGTTGCATGCTGACATGGTCGACTAAGTTCCCTACATTAAAGCGTTTATTTGGTGAAGAACACGCAGCGTGGTTGGTGAAGGAATCGGAGCAAGCGGTATTGGAGATTGACGAATTCTGTCAGCAGTACAATATCGATGCGCAATTGTCGTTAAAAGGCGTCTACTACACGGCAACCAATCAGTCTCAGACGGGGGGAATGCAGCCAGTGGTAGACGAGTTAAAGCGTCTAGATGTGAACAGCTGGCGCCGCTGTCAATCTGAGGAATTGCGTGCCAATGCAGGATCGCCGCGCAATATAGAAGGCTTTCACTCTCCGGTTGCAGCCAGTGTTCAGCCTGCTTTGTTGGCGAGAGGATTAAGACGCGTCGCAATGGAGTTGGGTGTTGAGATCTATGAGAACACGCCGATGACGCGTTTAGATTATGGAAAACCTGCTACTGTTTCTACGCCTAAAGGGAGTATTCAAGCTAAGCAAGTCGTGCTGGCATTAAACGCTTGGATGGTGGAGCAGTTTAAGCAATTCAAAAGCAGTATCGTGGTGGTTTCTTCCGACATGGTGATCACCAAACCGCTTGGTGACGCGCTGACTCAATCTGGTTGGCAGTCAGGTTCTAGCGTGTTGGATTCACGTATCTTCGTCCACTATTACCGAGATACGCCAGATGGCCGTTTGATGTTGGGGAAAGGCGGCAATCAGTTCTCTTTCAACAACCAAGTCAACGCGATGTTCAACAAGCCAACACGCTATCAAGAGCTACTGCGTAAGTCGTTCGATAAGCTGTTCCCGCGTTTGAAAGGATTAGAGTTCGCTTATTCATGGACGGGTGGTTCAGACCGCTCTGCTACTGGCTTTCCATTCTTCGGTGAGTTAGATAACCAAAGCAATATCTTTTATGGCTTTGGTTATTCGGGTAACGGGGTAGCGCAGACTCGAATGGGCGGAAAGATCTTATCTTCATTGGTATTGGGAATCGAGAATGAATGGACGAAAAGCGGTTTAGCCAAAGGGCCGTTGGGGCACTTCCCGCCAGAGCCATTCCGATGGACGGGAGCAATGATGGTACGCAACGCGGTACGTCGAAAAGAGGAAGCAGAAGATAACGAGCGGACGCCATTCATCTGGGATAAGTGGCTAGCAAAACTCGCGGGACCAGCAGGCAAAGCGGATAAGCTCGACTAAACTGAATATTTTGATCGCAAACGGATAGGGAAGAAGTGAAAGTGTTAGAGGCACCTCTTCCCTTTGTGTTAGCCTCAGTCTTTCAAGCTCAGATGCAAAAGGTGAGTAATAAAATGAAAGTATTCAGCAACTTTGACAGCGGCAGCATTCACGTAGTGAAAGCGGACGACAAAAACGACATCCAACTCAAAATTCCTAACGACAACATGTCGGAATTCTACCAGTGGTTCCACTTCCGTCTAGAGACAGAAGCCGAGCAATCACACACCATCAAACTTCTCGATCTTGCGAAATCGGCTTACCCAGAAGGCTGGCAGGGTTACGACGTGGTTGCGTCTTACGATCGTGAAGAGTGGTTCCGAGTACCGGCAGAGTTCGATGGCGACACGCTGACTTTCACTGTTATCCCTGAGCGCAGCTCAATTTACTTCGCGTACTTTGCACCTTACACGTACGACCGTCACCTAGACCTGTTACACATGGCACAAAGCGCGCATCACTGCCAACTTGAGACGCTGGGCCACACATTAGACGGCAATGATATGAGCTTGCTAACGTTTGGTGAGCCAGAAGAAGGCAAAAAGAAAATCTGGATGATTGCGCGCCAGCACCCAGGTGAGACGATGGCAGAATGGTTCATGGAAGGCATGATCCAACGTTTGCTCGATGAGAACGATACGGTTGCGCGTGCACTACTTGAAAAAGCAGTACTCTACGTTGTACCAAACATGAACCCAGACGGCGGTGTGCGTGGTCACCTACGTACTAACGCGGTTGGCGTAAACCTAAACCGTGAGTGGCAAACGCCATCAATGAAAAAGAGTCCTGAAGTGTTCTTGGTTCGTGAGCGCATGCTAGAAACTGGCGTGGATATGTTCCTAGATATTCATGGTGATGAAGCTATCCCTTACAACTTTGTGGCGGGCTCTGAAGGTATTCCTTCTTATGACGAAGGCATGGCTGAATTGGAAAGTGCGTTTAAACAAGCACTTCTGACAATTACACCAGAGTTCCAAGACGAGATTGGTTACGATAAAGATGAGCCGGGCAAAGCGAACCTAACCGTTGGTTCTAACTGGGTTGCTGAGCAATTTAAGTGCTTGTCTTACACCATCGAGATGCCATTCAAAGACAATAATAACCATCCCGACCCACTTTACGGCTGGTCTCCGGAACGTAGTGTGCTGTTTGGCCAAGATGTATTGGCGGCAACGTTGGCGGTTTCCGACAAGATTTAAAGCAATTAGTTCACAGCCTGCTTTTTGTAGGCTGTGTTTTTCGTGCGTTTTTTCCTACCTCAATGTCTGGTGACTGTAAATTTTTTCGCCAATAAAAACAAAAAACCTTCAGTTTCTGGTGCTTATGTGGCTATCGATAAAAAAAACTAATCGTCACGATAAGAAATCTAATTTATGAAAGCGAAGGTTGTTCTGTTAAAGTCTGTTTTGAGATTTATGTCACAAAAGTTATCTCATCTCAATCATTTAGCAATCTTATGCTTTAGCGCCCTTTGTAGGCACAGTAGCTAAAAATAAAATATAGCTGCTATGTACTATTGCGCCTAGCTTAGGATAATTCGCATTTTGGTGTTCTGTTTTTGGAACGATTTGTCCGTTTTGTTGTGCTCTGAATCATTCGGAATGCGCCAAACAATCGGAGGTTCGTTTCGGATCTGAGCTCTGAGAAAAATGCTTGAAGATAAGTGCTCATTCCAGATGTCTGATGACGTTTTGATTGAGACCAATGGCATAGTTTTTAATCACTCGAAACAGTGTAGGTTCTGACTTGCGTGATGGCAGCTGTATAGTTGTGGATAGTAGTCGGGTCGCCTTCGCATTAAAGGTAAAATAATGAAAAAAATCGCTCTTGCAGTGGCTACCATTCTAGCTGGTGGCGTAATGTCGAATGTTGCTCTTGCTGATACTTACGTTGGCGGTAAACTAGGTTACAACGCACTAAACGACGCTTGTCACCTTGACGCTCCATGTGATGACGATAGCTTCGCAGCTGGCATGCACATCGGTTACAACTTCAACGAATACGTTGCTGCTGAATACGGCGTTGATTACCTAGGTAACTTCACAGCTAACTTCAACAAAGCTGGTCTAAACACAGTAGATGGCGACCTATGGGCAATCACTCTTGCTCCTAAGTTCAACCTACCACTAACAGATTCTTGGAACCTATTTGCTAAAGTAGGTGCTGCATACATGATGGCTGGTGACGAGAAAGATTTCGTACCAACTGGCTCTCTAGGTGCTGAATACCAAATCAACTACAACTGGAGCCTACGTGCTGAGTACCAACGTTACCAAGATATGTCTGACGACATCATCAACGATATGGACGCAGACTTCTTCGGTATTGGCTTCAACTACAAGTTCGGTTCTGAGCCAGTAGTTCAAGAAGAAGTAGTTGAAACTCGTCCAGCGACTCGCATCGTTGAAAACGAGTACCCAGCTCAAACTACAACTCTACAGTTCGGCCTAGAAAGTGCAGAAGTACAAGATGCATCTTCTCTAAACGGCACTGTTGAGCTAATGAACACTTACCCACAAGCTCAAGTTGAAATCACTGGTTACAGTGACACAACAGGTTCTGAAGCTTACAACCAAGAGCTAACTGAGAAGCGTGCACAAGCAGTTGCTGACCAGTTCCAAGCTGAAGGTATCGCAGCAGACCGTATGACTGTTAAAGGTATGGGTGAAGCGAACCCAGTAGAAAGCAATGAAACTCGTCAAGGTCGTGAAGCGAACCGTCGTGTAGAAGTTGTTGTTCCTGCGTTCCAATACCAAACTGAAGAAGCTGCTCAATAATTCTTTATTGAATTAGCTACTTTGAAAGCCAGCGTCTAACGCTGGCTTTTTTGTATCCTTTCATTTATCTGTCACAGCCCCGTCATAGTATTTTCTTACTTGTTCGCGTGGAGCCTGACATGCAAAACTTACCACCTTTAAATTCCCTTAAAGCGTTCGAAGCCACAGCACGCTTGCAAAGCTTTACCAAAGCGGCAGAAGAACTCAATGTCACACGTGCTGCCGTCAGTCAGCAAGTGAAATCCTTGGAAGTTTATCTCGATGCGACCTTGTTTGAGCGCAATGGAGCTAAGCTACTTTTGACACAAGCCGCACACGATTATTTGCCTGTCGTTAGTCATGTATTTCAAAGTCTTTCTGTGGCGACTCTGCACTTGTTCTCACGTCAAAGGCACACTCAATTAACCTTACATGTTGCACACAGTTTTTGTGTCCAGTGGTTGATACCTCGCCTAGCCGATTTTCATCGTCAGTACCCTGACATTCGGTTTAAGATTTCGACGACGGCCAATGCTGTACCGAGTAGCAGCGATATTGCTGATGTCGAAATTATCAACGGGTATGGGAACTGGCAATCAAAACAAGCTGTAAAGTTGACGGATGAAAACTGGATTGTGGTAGCCAGTCCTGGCTTCTTACATCTCAACCCGATGTCGAATTTGTCTGAATTGGCACATACTGCCAAGCTGGCGACGGGTGGGTATCAGGAAACATGGCAATCTTGGTTTGCTTATCATGGTTATCAAGGGAGACTGGCTCCAATGGTCGCAGAATTCGAGCACTCTTTATTATCGATTGAAGCGGCGGTGAATCAGTTAGGGGTATTATTGGTGAGAGACTTCTTGGTTGACGAACATCTGCGACAAGGAAGCTTGGTTCGCATAGGAGAGTGGTCCATGCCGAGCCGTGGTGCGCATTATATGATGGTCAAACACGGAGAAAAACCACATGTTGACGCGTTTACCAAATGGTTATTGAACAGTTTATGATATGGGTTAACTCATTGACCTAAGCCGCTCGAGGTTACTTGGGTATAATGGTATAAAGCGAATACGTTTCAAGTCGTCGTTACTCATGAGCGGTTTGCTCGACTTTTCAAGGAGGGGTCATGGAAACGTTACAAGGTGGCCGAGAAGGGGCTATTTATCGTAAAGGAGACTTGGTCAGTCGACCTGCAAGTCTTTGGACCATAACCATTCATCAATTACTTCATCATCTTCATGCCAACGGTTTTCATGCTTGTCCTAAAGCGGTGTCAATTGAAGGTGGAAAAGAGTTGCTGACCTTCGTCGATGGAGAAAGCTATAACTATCCTTTGCAGGGAGAGATTGCTTCGCTCTCGGATCTTACTTCCGCAGCAAAACTGCTCCGACAACTGCATGATGCTTCTCAAGACTTCCTTTCCAGACATCAAGATGAAGTTTGCCACTGGATGCTGCCAACTCGCTTGCCACACGAAGTCATCTGCCATGGCGACTTTATGCCCTATAACGTTGCGTTAAAGGATGGCGCTGTCGTGGGCATTTTTGATTTTGATACGGCACACCCAGCTCCAAGAATTTGGGATGTGGCTTTTTCAGTCTATGGTTGGGCGCCATTTAAGACCGATGAAAATGACAAAATGGGCACGCTTGAAGAGCAGATTAAACGAGCAAAGCGTTTCTGTGACGCCTATGGTTGTTCAAGGTTAGAGCGAGAAGAACTGGTGGATACGATGACGCTGCGTTTGACTGCACTGGTAGACTTTATGCGTACGTCTGCTGCTACTGGCGATGCGCAATTTCAAGCGAACATGGATGATTGCCACCATACGGCTTATTTACAAGACATTGAGTATCTTAAGAAACATCACCAAGCGATCACACTCGGTGTGTTAGGTGAAGCACCGTTTTAATCGGGTTTTGAATGCTTCGCGATGATCGTTTGGATGACATTGAATAGCCATTGATTTTGCGGGTCATGCTGCTGAGAGCGACGGCAACTCATAACAAAGCTAACACCCAACTCCAACCCGTTTGGTAAATCTATACTACGGCAACGTTCTGGAACATTACCGCTCATGGTGATCCCAAAATGATCGGTTTGCATGATTATGCTATGAATCATTGCGGGGTGCTCCACTTCCACTTTGGGCGTGACATCGAAACCAATGTTCTTTAAACGATCGAGCAATGGGTATTTATGATCATTCCACCCCGGCGTTTTGAACAGTAGTAAGGCGTAGTCACTTAATGATTGGAAGTCTCGTGCTGGATGGTCGTTTCGCACAAAGAACACCGCTTTTCCTTTCCCCAATTCTTTCTGAGCGATTGACTGAGGTAAGTCTTCATCAAAGTAGTGAATTGCAATAGCGTTTTCACCATCGATGATTCGATTACGGGCATCTGCTCCCCACCTTAAAAACGCATATCTCGCGTTAGGTGCTTGCTTGATAAGTTCAATGTACAGTTTGTCGCCAAAGCGATCCCAGAACAGGGTATTGGCGTAAATGGATACTTCACCAGTAAAGTGAGTGGGTGAAAACTCTTGTGGTTTGATGGCATCCACGCTTGCTAGAATCTGCTCAAAATGAGGCATGTTGGCTTCGACAAACGAGGTCGGCTCAAAGCCATTTTTGGTTTGAATGAACAAAGGATCGTCCAGTTGCGCTTTCATCTTGGTTAAGTTCTTACTGATGGCACCTGAGGTTTTCCCCATTGATTCTGCCACTAAACGAACATTACGCAGCTCATACATGCGCTTTAATACCAAAACGTTTTGCATATTCAGATTCATTGTCATTCTTTTACTCCAGCCAACGTTGCCACGGCATCATAACTCCGCCTGTCATAAAAAAAGACAGGGGATGGTCAATTCTAAGTTTATGGCAGAAAAGCATTTTTTGACCGAGGATTTCCATTTGGTAAATTCGGGTTTTCCTCGTGCTACTTTGGAACTGTTGCTACAGTTTCTTCATCGAAACGATGTACCACAAATAATCGAGGTGACGTATGAAAAAACTAATCGCATTAGTAGGCTTAATGACTTGTTCAATGAATGTAGCATTCGCTGGCGATGGCTCATACACGGGTACCATTGATATGGCTACTAGCCAAACAAACCAAGTTAATGTGGAGCGTGCGGATTCTAACCTGACTCTTAAAGGTCGTAATGACGCTACTTACGGTGGTGTGATGATTCAAACAGACGCTTCCAACCAACCGATTCAATTACGCGGCCGTCGCGACTAAGTAATCGAAACCATCCTCCGCTTTCAATGCCGCGTCTAACGCGGCATTGTTGTTTTTGGTCGATGGCAAGCCAAATTCAACAGAAATTTTTGATAGTTTTTGTTTATCGATAATTAAAAATTAATTGTTGAAATCTTAATTACCGTTTTTGTGTACCCAAATGATATTGATTCTCATTTGGGTGGGCGTATGATTCTTCTCATCGACTAGAGAGGAATATCGTCATGAGTAATGTATCGATAAATAATGCATCCATACATTTAGATGCCGCCACAACATCAAAAGTTTCGGCATTCAACAAAATCAAACGCAAAATGCTAATGTTAGGCCCGGCGTTTATTGCCGCGATTGGTTACATCGACCCAGGCAACTTTGCGACAAATATTGAATCAGGATCTTCATTTGGTTACCAGCTACTTTGGGTAGTGCTATGGGCAAACCTAATGGCGATGTTGATTCAGTATTTATCCGCCAAGCTAGGTATCGTTACAGGCAAAAATCTAGCGGAGCATCTACGTGACCACTTACCAAATAAATGGGCGGTAGGCTTCTACTGGATCCAAGCTGAAATCATCGCGATAGCGACAGACCTTGCCGAGTTTATCGGTGCAGCAGTCGGCTTTCAGTTGGTGTTTGGAATTAGCTTAATGGAAGGAGCGATGATCACTGCGGTAGCAACCGTGATGATTTTGATGCTTAACCAGAAAGGTCAAAAACCGCTAGAAGTCGTGATCGGTTCACTTTTGATGTTGGTGGCGGTTATCTACATTGCTGAACTGTTTTTTGCGCACCCTGCAGGCGGTGAAATGGTGAAAGGTTTGCTGACTCCAATCTTTACTGATTCGCATCAAATCTACCTTGCTGCGGGTATTCTAGGCGCGACTGTGATGCCTCACGTGATCTATCTTCATTCTGCATTGTTCCAAAACAGTTATGGCGAAAGCACAAAAACTCGCCTTCGCACCACTCGCTTTGATGTGTTGATTGCGATGGTAATTGCAGGCTTTGTGAATATCGCAATTGTGGCGATGGCTGCTGCCGTGTTCCATTACTCAGGCAACCAACATGTGGCGGAAATTGAAACAGCGTACATGACGCTAACGCCATTGGTAGGTAAAGCCGCATCTGTGTTGTTTGGTGTTTCGTTGATTGCTTCAGGCTTGTCTTCTACCGTTGTTGGCACAATGGCAGGTCAGGTGGTGATGCAAGGCTTTGTCCGCTTCTCTATTCCAATGTGGGTACGACGCTTTATTACTATGGCACCTTCGTTTGTGGTGATTGGTTTAGGCATGAACACCACCGATATCTTGGTGATGAGCCAAGTGGTGTTGAGCTTTGGTATTGCGTTGGCGATTATCCCATTGCTTATCTTTACCAACAGCGAACGCTTGATGGGTGAGTTCAAAAATAACAAATGGGTCTCTTATGTCGGTATGGTTATTGTTACTTTAGTACTGGCACTCAACGGTTATCTGATGGTTACTTTAACCGCTTAATGATTTCTCTATCCTTCTTCTTTGTCGATAAAAAAACGGAAGCCGCTTGGCTTCCGTTTTTCGTTTGCTGCTGAGAGAGAATTAGTTTTGCTCAACCACTTCCAATTCAGCTTCACTTTGTTTTGCTGCTTCAAGCATCTTACGAATGATGAATGACGCGCCCAAGGCAATCGCAACCATCACAACCGCTAGGATAGTCAGCAGTTGGAAGTATTCGCCGTAAACGTGTTGTACGATCTCTTGGGTGATCTCTTGGCCTTTCTCTAGTGCGATAGACGTAGAGAACGCAGCACCAACGATACCACTTAGTGCGATTGCTACAGAGAACAAGCTTACTGAGAAGTTTTCGATGTGCTTAGGTGCCACAGATAGAATGAACGCAACTACCATTGAACCTACGATAACTTCCGCAATTGCTTGGAAGAAGTGAATCGCTAGGAAGATTTCAGGCATGATGATAACGTCTTCGCCAACAGTCGTTACCGCGAACGTTAGGATGCCGAATGCGATAGCGGTTAGCACGAATGCCAATGCAATCTTAGTCGCGGTTGATAGGTGAATATCACGTTTTTCTAGCATGCCAAAGAAGCCAGCAACGATAGGGCCACCAACCATACACCATAGTGGGTTCATTGCCATTGCTGCTTCAGGCTCTAGTGGGATGAAGCCAAATAGAGAACCTTTCAGAGTGTTGATCGCTACCATGTTCATTGAAGTCATCATTTGACCGTAGTAAACGAAGAAACACGTGGTTAGGAAGGTAACGATAAGGATAGTACCCATCTTCAATGATTCTGCTTTGCTTGCTTTCAACATCAAAGAAACAAAGTAAAGAATCGCTGCACCGCCGATGGCGTAAACGATGTTTTGACCGATATCCATGTTAGAGAACATGAAGAATACCAGTGCAATCATCGCCGCTGAGATAATGGCGAAGAAAATCCAGTTCTTCATGCTTACGCTTTGACGATCCAGATCAGAAGCAACGCCAACCAAGCCTTTGCGGAACACAAGTAGCATCACCAATGCTGCACCAGCCATCACTGCTGAAATAGTGAAACCACCATTAAAGCCGATGATAAGCACAATCATAGGGAACAAGTATTGGCCTAGGAAAGCGCCCACGTTGTTCACTGAGTAGTTAATTGGGTAGCCTTTCTCGAAGTCTTCTTGTGACTTAAAGGTACGTTTGTACAAGCTAGGGTAAGAAGGAGACATTAAACCACGGCCGTAACTTGCTAGCGCGATACCACACATTGAAAGCGGTACGTTGGTTGCCGAAGCACCAAGAACAAGCAGTACGTAGCCAGATGCGAATGCTAAGAAGGCAATCGATAGAGAGCGGTAAGCACCTAAAAATTTGTCAGCGATAAAGCCGCCAGCAATCGCAAATAGAGGGCCAATCGCCGAAAAGGCACCCACGATCATCATGGTATCAGCTTCGTTGTAATTCAGATCCTCTAAGAAGAAACGCGTCAGACTGACTAACACGCCGTAAAATGATAAGCCAAACATCATTTGGCAGAACATCATAGATTTATTTAGTTTATTCCACATAATTAAATACTCACTATTGCGAGAAAGGTAGTTATTATTTCTGTTAAATGTTACTTAAACGCTATGTTACATATTGAAACAATTGTCGCATAAACTGAATTTAATGCACTAAAATTTCTAATGCGAAACGTTTGCCTCACTAATGTGTTGTTCTAGATCAACTAGAAATTATGTGAATAAATGACCAAAAAGTAACAATTTATAAGATGATTGTTCTCATATGGTTTTTAAGGTTTTGAAAAGTCGTTGAAATAATAAACAGACGGGAGAGTTTGAGTAAATAAGGTGGTTTTTGATAAGAAAACAGGCGTTGGCGGAATTTTGTCCGCCAACAATGAAAAATATTAATTAGCAATAACTGATATAAAGTATGCTATTCGCATGGTGGGGCCATATGAATCACCGCGAGTCCACCAAGTGATGTCTCACGATATTTCTTATTCATGTCTTTGCCCGTTTGGTACATGGTTTCGATAACTTTATCTAATGAAATAAGGCATTTGCTGGTGCGTTTCAGTGCCATGCGTGATGCGTTAATGGCTTTCATCGCGCCCATCGCGTTTCGCTCGATACACGGCACCTGAACCAGACCACCAATTGGGTCACAAGTCATGCCAAGCGAATGCTCCATGGCGATTTCTGCGGCAATACAGATTTGCTCATTGCTGCCTCCACGCAGTGCGGTTAAGCCTGCGGCCGCCATCGAAGAAGATACGCCGACTTCGCCTTGGCATCCGACCTCTGCTCCTGAGATGGAAGCGTTGGTTTTGTACAAGATGCCAATTGCCCCCGCCACGGCTAAGAAGTCTTTCAGTTGCTTGTTATCGAGCTCTTTAATGAAGCGATGGTAGTACATAAGCACGGCAGGAATAACACCGGCAGCACCATTGGTTGGCGACGTCACTACCTGACCACCTGCAGCATTCTCTTCACTCACTGCGAAAGCAAACAGGTTAATCCAATCCATGATCTCCATTGGATCGTTCTCGACTGCCGCATTGGCTTCGAGTTTTTTGAGTAGGTTTGGCGCTCGGCGAGTTACGTTCAACCCGCCTTCGAGAATGCCTTCGGTATCAAAGCCTCGTTGCATGCACAGCGACATCACTTTCCAGATCTGCTCAGCTTTTTGATCGATCTCTTCCTGTTCACGGAAGGCGCGTTCGTTTTGCAGAATCATTCCACCTAAGCTGAATCCGTTTTGCTCGGCTTTTTCTAACATTTCATCGGCGGATTTGAATGGGTAAGATACCTGTACTTCCGCTTCGGAACTGCCATTTTCCAACTCGGCTGCGGTTGCAATAAAGCCACCACCGATAGAGTAGTAAGTTTCAAACGCCACCTGATCACCAGCAGCATCATAAGCCGTGATGGTCATGCCATTTTCATGAAGAGGAAGGTTATCACTGTGGAAGACAATATCGTGATCATAGCTAAACACGATCTCATGAACACCTGCAACCGAGAGTGTGCCATGTTCAATGGTATGTTGTAGCGCCGCTTTTGCACTGGTCATTTTAATGGTATCGGGTTTATTGCCCATTAAACCAAGGACGGTAGCGCGGTCTGTATGGTGGCCTTTGCCAGTCAGCGATAAAGAACCGTAAAGGTCAACTTGCACCTTGTGCACTTTCGCCATAGAGTCGCTAAGTAATTGAGTGAAATGGTAACCTGCGAGCATTGGGCCATTGGTGTGGGAGCTAGATGGACCGACACCGACCTTAAAAATATCGAAAATCGACAGCATAATTGACTTCCTTTCTCTACGGACCTTTATTCAGGTCTCTAAAATGACATTGTTAATTAGATGTTAATACCTGTGAGGGTATTGGCAAAGCAGATTTTTGTATACAAATTGTTCGCGAAAGTATGAGTAATTGAGATCTGGGTAATGAAGTTAAACAAGGTAGTGATCATTTTAGGTAAGCGGTTGGTGCACGATCAGTTAAGTGCTGAAGGTCGCTCACGCGTGGAAGCGCTGTTGAATGTTTTAAACGAATTTTGCTTTGAGACGACTGCCTTGGTTTTTTGTGGCGGTGTGACCCAAGGACAAACCGTCTCAGAAGCGGATGCGATGTACCGCTACTTTTACCAGTTAGCTAAGGCTAGGGAAATCGATTTTCCTGAGCAGCAGGTCATCATCGAGAATCGTTCACTCAATACGGTGCAGAACATGCAAAATGCCGCTGCGGAGTTATTGAGAAGTGGCCTTTGCGAGGCAGGGCAAACCATTGACGTCACTTTACTCTCCAATGACTACCATCTAGAGCGCATCATCGAGATTCAAACCTTAATGGATGAACAGGGTTTATTACGCGTATTGAAGTCGCGCTGTGCAGAAATGGGCGTAAAGCTCAACATTTCACTCGACCTCTCACACCATGTGAGTGTGCCTTACCCTAATACAGGCGTTTTAGCGGAAGCATTTTTGTTGTTTGATGAACTCACGACTTACCGCGTGTATCTAGAGGGAGTTAAGCGTGGCGCCTTTGAACGTGATCTCGCTGAGGTACGAGCAAAGCCTTTAGACATTGGCCTTAGTGCGATAGAAAAGCTTCAAGCGCTCGATTTAGAGCCTGAAGTGCGAGGGCAAATTGCAGAGATGAAAAAGGCCATCGAAATGACGGCCTTTGATGATTCAGTGGTTGCAGCAGAGCAAGCGTTAGCAGTGTTTCATCCGATATTAACGACGTTGAACCTGCAACTTGACCCCGAAGCTAATAGCTAGTTAAGCCACTTCAACTTACTGACGCTTAAGTTCGCGACGTGTGCGTACGGCACTTAGCGCGATTAGGCTATAACACAACAGCTCCATACCTTCTTCTGAGATGTTTTTCACATCGCGTACGTAGTGCTCGCCCATTACGTGTTGCCAGAAGCTACCCATGCCGTACAGGCGAGAGAACACCAACAACAAGATCACTGAGCCGATAAGTAGCTTCATGTAAGGTGATTGTAGAATGGTTGCCATTTCGTTCACGGTGCCTTTACCACCTTGGTAAGCTTTCGCACAAGCCAGTGCCGCTAACGCAAGGGCAGGAAAGACCCAAGAACCGTGGTGGATCATGTCAAACCAGTAATCCATTTCACGGATCATCAATACCGCAAAAAAGCCTGAAATAAGTATCGCGGCATGTGAGACATGAGTCTCTTGTTTAGACATGCGGAAGAAAGACCAAGATGCAACCGCCAGCATGATCAATTGCAGTGTTTCAGTAATAGAGGTTTCGCCCAATGAAGAACCTAATAAAACGTAGTCCACTCGGATACTTAGGTTGACTAAAATACTGATGGCAACAATGGTGAGTGCACTTAGCATCGACTTATAGATGATGCGTTTTGATTCTTCTGTAATCACATTGGTTTGTGCCGATTCGGCTTGCTTAACAGTATTTGTTTTCATCCTGACCACCCGCTCCGATAAAAATGTGGAAAAAACGTGAAATTTCGTGATGTGTGCAAGGGATTTTATTGACCACTTGGAAAGTAATGTCAGGGAAATGTCAGAATAAAACGCCGTTCGATATCGTATCGCTATGCGGTAAGGCTGGTGGATAAAGGGCTAAGTATCAGAATGTAGGGAAATTTACGGTAAACAAAAAGGAGCTTAACGCTCCTTTGTTGATAAAATTGTAATCTTAGATTGCGTAAATGTTAATGTTGTTTACGACTCGCCATCTTCTTTGTGGTTGTTGCGGTAGTATTCCCACTGCTCAAAGCGCTCGTTTTCAGACAGTTGGCAGTAAGTTACGCGTTCACCATTTTCCGTTACTGTATCTAGCTCGCCGCCTTGCTGTACGCAGTATACCGCTGCTGGGTTTGCTGCTGATGTGTATTCATTTGAGCGAGTCGCACCTTCATAAGTTGAACAACCTGCCAACACCATCGCTGCTGCCACTGCCGTTACTAAAGTTGTCTTTTTCATTCTTGATCTCCGCATGGGATTAACGAGTAGTGTGTTGATTATAGGAGAGTTTCAGAAAAATATTGTCTTATGTTTGTTAAAAGCACGACGCTTGTAAGGGAATTCTGTGCAATTTTAGAATTTGCTCACTGTTCGCCTATATTTGTTTCAGACGTGCTCAAATTGAAACTTGGGAATGCGCATGAATTTCGGTAGTATGCGCGCAAAACATTCACAGCGGATTCTGCGATGAGACATTTGAAAACCACCACGCACCCAGACATCGAACATCTGGATGACAAAATCATCTTCCAACGCAATGCGGCGCGCGCCATTGTATTAGATGGTGAAGATGTCCTGCTTCTTTACACAGAGCGTTACCATGACTACACCTTGCCTGGTGGTGGTATCGACGAGGGTGAAGATGTGATTGCTGGTCTGGTTCGTGAACTAGAAGAAGAAACGGGTGCGAAGAACATTCACAACATCAAGCCTTACGGTATCTTCGAAGAATTTCGTCCTTGGTACAAAGACGATGCCGATGTGATGCACATGACGTCCTACTGCTACACGTGCAAAATTGACCGTGAGCTAGGTGAAACGGCTTATGAAGATTACGAAGTGAAGAACGGCATGCGCCCAGTTTGGATGAATGTTCACGACGCGATCGCGCACAATGAAAAGACGATGGCAGAAAGTCCGAAGAAAGGCATGAGCATTGAACGCGAAACCTTCTTGCTACAACTTATCGCAAAAGAGTTGTTGTAACCCTCCTCAGATCAAAATTGTAACTTCCAAGCAATAAAAAAAGTCCGAGCTCCCCCCCGGAACCCGGACTTATTCCAGACGCGCAAGCGAAGCGTCATCTCGATATTCTGTTTTTTGTATCAATCTGTGAAAACAATAGCGGCTTTATATTTGTTGTGTAAATAATTAATAGGTCTAACTATTGGTTTTCACTTTATTTGCACACGTAATGTGATGGATATCTAGCCAATACACAAGTGCAAGTTGGTAAATTATCAGCAAACCACTGCTCTTTCTTATCTTTGAGATACATTACCGTAACTTTTATGCACGCGTTTGCATCGAGATCACGAGTTTGCAAATTGGCAGAACAGGATCTTGTAATTTTACGTGCTTCTGACATTGGTGAAATTTAGTGAGAGTGTTCACAATTCCACGAGTGGGGGCAATCGACTAAGGTCTATAAGCGGTTCGGCGTAGATGGTGGGATGGTTTGCAAACAAAAGTAATGGTTGGAAAGAATCGGTGCGCAATTGCTGTATGTTCACCAAACGTTCCAACGCGTAAAAGCGATTGACGTATTGCTGAGTCTCTTTGGGCAAAGTAAGTGCCGTGAAATCTTGGCTGCCTGCTTTTTTGATGGCACGTGCAACGCGACCTTCACCTGCGTTGTAAGCGGCCAGAGTGAGCGCAATATCTTGATCAAACTTGTTATACAGAAATTCTAAATATCTTATGGCGGCTTGAGTGCTGGCTTTGGTATCAAAGCGCTCGTCTTGCTTATCGCTCACTTGCAAGCCAAAGCGCGTCGCTGTAGCAGGAATCAGTTGCCATAAACCGGCGGCATTGGCGTGTGAGACTGCTTTCGGGTTGTAGGATGATTCCAGCATGGGCACTAACACCAAGTTGGCGGGCAAAGACTTTTGCTTAAGCTGTTTGAAAATATGTTCGAGAAGCGGGCTAACGGAATCGAGACGTTGGGTAATTTGCGTTTGATATGGCGCGAGCACTTGATATTGTTGATTGATAGTGACTTCATGCGGCTTGGCCATCGTCATTGGAGACAAGCACATCACGCACAAAACAAAAAAGCCCACAGCAATCGACCGGGATGGCGGTAGACTCTGCAGGCAAGGCGAGAATCGTTGTTTAGAACGAACGCTCTTCATAAGTGTGTTGCACAGGTTGTTTGAGTTGACTGACTAACTCTTGGAACGCTGCAGAGCTTTGGCCATTGCTCTGATTGTCCTGTTGGCATTGTTTCACCAAGGATTCCAACAGCGTCCATTGTTTTCTCGCTTGCGTACCAATCTTGGCTGGCAAGGCATTGAAAATACGATTCACACTGGTCTCATTACAAGGCAATCCGAGCTTACGCATTAACTGGCTTCTTTCACTTGCAGAACGACCAAGCTGATTCAAAATCGGCATTTGTTTTTGAATGTTCTCGCTTAGTGCCTCACCATCGAACTTCAAATACAGTGCTTTTTGCTGCTGAATCAGCCCCAACAATTGCTGGTAGAGTTTGATGTCTTCGGAAATAGAACGAACAAACTGCTGAATATGCTGTGATGCCGCCGTTGCCATGCATGACTCCTAATGCGCTGCGTTACTCGTGACCGGTGTGAAATTGCATTACTGCTTTGGATAATGCTTTGGTATCTAGACTCAGTTCACCACGTGCTAATGCATTACGAATTTGCTCAACCTTTGCCATGTCTATGTCTGGCAGGGACTTCATTTCTGCTTGAGCGCGATCGATCGCAGCAGTGTTCGCTTGGAATGCTGGCTCGTTAATTTTGCTCTGTGCGATGGTGTCGATTGGCTTTTTACTCGCCTGCTGGAATTTAGTTTGTGGGACATGACCGCCCGCGACTTTGTCGATTTTCATGCTGTTGTCCTCAATCATCATGTTCTAAATCAAATAGGCGACTAGGGTGTGATGAACATTAAATATTTATTTTTTGTACTCGAAGTTCACCTGCGCTGACGAGTGCCTAAATCGAAAAATGATAACCTGAGTCCAAAATCAAAATTGGGTATGCACCTGATTGAGCCCCGTTACGACAGCGCGTATCACCTTGCCAGAACTGATGTTTTCTACCTCAATCTGCTGACCTTTTTTACCTTGTTCTAAAGCGACCCCTTTGGTGCTGGCACTAAATCCATCTTTGCTGGCGATGATGATCACTTCGTTGCCTTTCTCGATCAGCGGCGGCGAACTTAGGTTGGTTGGGTCAATGATTTGACCTGCTCGAATGCGGCGGGTGGTTTCAAGGCCAATGGCTTGGTTTGTTTTCGTGTAGAAATCGTCTTGGCGTGAAATCGTGCGTGTTTCTGATTTTAAGTTTGAGGCTGAGAGGGTTTCGTTGCGGTCAATTGTGCTGGTGGCAACAAGCACAGGAAGCGTCACCGCCGATTTGATTGTGACATTGATGCGCCATGGAGAGCTCACCGCTTCACAACTGACAGCACGTTTTAAATTGCCAACAGGCAACGGGCGGTTATCACGTCCTGTGATTGCCAAAGGTACGTCACAAACCGGTAGATGATTGGCAGAACCTGGCACCCATATTTGATAATCGAGTTGGTAGTTTCCCCATTGGCGTGAGTGTGCTATTTGCGCCACTTCTTGCTCAAACTGCTCGCCGACAATGGCTTTTAACTCGTCTGCGGTTAGGTTTTTCTCATTCTCTAAAGCACTGACTGAGCTTGCACTCATAGCCAAACCGCAAAGCAGCATGATTGAGGAAAATCGACCTTTCCCCTTGGTTTGAATGGTTTCCGTAAACCGGAAGCGAGGCTTCCTTCCTTGTTTATAATTCATTGATATATATAACTAAATTTTATGGCATGCATCTTGTTTTGATCTTGGCGTATTCGAGCCGACTTTAAGGAAAGATGCATGGCGATCACATTCGAAAATGCGTTAGGTGTACATCCAGAGGCACTCAATTTTCGCGTTCAGCGTACCAAAGTCCTCGCCAGTAACCTAGCAAATGTTGATACCCCTGGGTACTTGGCAAAGGACCTGAGTTTCACCACCGTGATGAACCAAATGTCAGCGGGCAGTGTGAATAAACCGGTGCCGAAGTTTCAGGTTGAGGCGCAATATTCGGTGCCTTACCAAAACAGCAAAGACGGCAACACTGTGGAACTGGGCGTTGAACAAGCCAAGTTCACGCAAAACAACATGGACTTTCAAACCAGCCTGACGTTTCTCAACATGAAATTCAGTGGCTTGGCGAAAGTGATTGAGGGACGTTAAACATGTCATTTACTGATATCTATTCGATCACTGGCTCGGCGATGACGGCGCAAACCGTTCGCCTGAACACGGTAGCCAGTAACCTTGCCAACGCCGACGCGGTGTCTGCCAATCCGGATGATGCCTACAAAGCACTCAAACCTGTGTTCGCGACTGTGTATCAAAAAACGCAGATGGCGACGGAAAACGGTGTTTATCCGAATGCGGAAGTGCGCATTGTAGATGTGGTGCAAAACGCAGGTCAGGCAGAAAAACGCTTCGAACCTAACAACCCGTTAGCGAACGACGAGGGCTACGTGTACTACCCAGACATTGATGTGGTGTCAGAGATGGCCGACATGATGTCCGCAACGCGCAGCTTTGAAACCAATGTGGAAGTGCTGACGAATGTGAAAAGCATGCAGCAAGGTCTGCTTCGATTAGGGCAGGGTAATTAATGAGTCTTGCACAATACACTGCGCTCTCTTCTGACGCACCAGTCGCAACTACCGCTAGTGGTGATACCGGCGGCATTTCTGCGAACCTATCGGATATGAACAGCGCAACGTCACTGCAAAACGAGTTTATCTCGCTCATGGTGGCGCAAATTCAAAACCAAGATCCACTTAACCCGCTTGATGGTACTGAGTATGTCAGCCAGCTAGCGCAATTTTCGCAAGTTCAAAGTACTGAAAACATGTCGATGCTGATGCAAAACAGCATGGTATTGCTCGACAACATGCAGGTGCTTTCAACGGCGGGCTTGGTTGGTCAAACCGTGTACGTCTCTTCGAATGAATTTGAACTCGGTGAAGGCGTGCAAAGTGGCAAGGTCGAGCTAGAACACGGTTCGAACCAAGTGACGTTAGTCGTCAAAGATGAATTCGGCCAATCGACCAAAGTACCTTTAGGTGCGCACGGTGCAGGTGACGTTGAGTTCTCGATCAATCCCGAAGAGCTTGGTTTGAAACCGGGTAAATACACCGTTGCGGTGGAAGTTCAAGAAGGGCAAAAGAGCCCAAATGTATTGCTGGCGGGCACGGTTGAGCAGGTACGAATTCCTAGCTCAGGTGGCGCAGCACTGGTCAATGTTCAAGGCGTTGGCAACGTTCCTTTCTATCAAATCACTCAGTTTGGTGCTTAACCAAATAAGGAAATCAGAGGTTATTTATGAGTTTTAACATCGCACTAAGTGGTCTGGACGCGACCAACACAGAGTTAAACACCATCAGCCACAACATTGCCAACGCATCAACGTACGGCTTTAAAGGTGGCCGCACAGAATTTGCAGCGGTTTACAACGGCATGCAACCGGGCGGCGTAGAAGTTGCGTCGATTTCTCAGAACTTCGATAAGAATGGTTCGGTGACAGGCACAGGCCGTGCAATGGACTTGGCGATCAACGGCAGCGGCTTCTTCGTGACGAAAGATCACATGGGGCAGATGCTTTACACTCGCGCAGGTGTGTTTGGCACTGATAAGAACAACTTTGTGACCGCAAATAACGGTGCCAAGTTGCAAGGTTACAGCGTAGACAACAATGCGAACCTTCAAACTGGCTCTGTTGGCGACATCAAAGTATCTACTTCTTCACTTAACGCAAAAGCGACCGACAATCTGGACTTTGTGGCGAACTTCGACGCAAGCGCAACGGCAGTCGATCAAGCGGTTTACCCATTCGATTCTTCCGATCCAAACTCATTCAACTCTTCTTACACCACTAAGGTGTACGACTCACTTGGCAACTCGCACACGGTAACGCAGTACTTCACCAAGACATCAGATAACGAATGGCAAGTGAACGTGGAAGTCGACGGTGCACCAACGACGCCAGCAACGGCTCAAACGGTTCAATTCAATACTGACGGCACGCTAGCTTCTCCAACGGGGTCTTTCAATGTTGCATTCCCAGCAGCAGGTGCAAACGCAATGAGCATTGATATCAGCTTGAACGGCAGCACTCAGTTTGGCGCTGCGTTTGGCGTGAGTACCAACAACCCGAACGGTTACACCTCTGGTGAGCTTGCGGGCGTTCGAGTGGAAGACAACGGCATGGTTTACGCGACTTACACTAATGGTCAGTCTCAGCTGCAAGGTCAGGTTGTGCTTGCGGATTTTGCTAACACGCAAGGTCTATCGAAAGTGAGCGGCACGGCTTGGACACAAAGCTTTAGTTCAGGCGCACCAATTATGGGTGTTCCGGGTACGGGCACATTGGGTGACTTAACACCGGGTGCGCTAGAAGGCTCTAACGTTGACTTAACCAGCGAGTTGGTTGCGCTTATGACGGCGCAGCGTAATTACCAAGCGAATGCGAAAACCATTTCGACCAACGACAAGCTAACTCAAGCTCTGTTCAACGCGGTGTAATGGGAGAGTCGCATGGATAGCTTGTTATTTACTGCCACGTCGGGTGCGAGTCGAGTTCTCAAAGCTCAGCACGTACGTTCGAACAACTTATCGAACGCTGACACCGCAGGTTTCCGTGCAGATATGGAACGCGTGCGTAGCGTTGAGTTACAAGGTGCGGGCTTTGATGGTCGCACTATGGTGGTGACCAACTCAGCCGCAACGCGTTTTGATTCTGGCGACATCATGAAAACTGGTCGTCCTCTGGATGTGGCGATCATGGGCGAGGGCTACCTCACCGTTGAAACACCAATTGGCAATGAAGCTTACACCCGAGCGGGCAACATCAAAGTCGATACCTTTGGTGCAATGAGCATCAATGGTTTCCCTGTTGTCGGTGAAAACGGACCAATCGTTGTGCCTGATTTTCAGAAGATTGAAATCAGTGAACGTGGCCGCGTTTCTGTGATTCCTCCGGGTGGTGGTGCAGAAGTGGAAGTGGGCACCTTGAAGATGGTGAAACCAGCAATCAACCAACTACAGAAAGAGAGCGACAGCTTGCTACACAGCGTAGATGGTGTGCCTTTCCCAGCGGATGAAACGGTGCAGCTTTCTCCAGAGCACATTGAGGGCAGTAATGTGTCTGCCATTGATGAACTGCTGAGCGTGATGTCGCTGACACGTAACTTCGAAATGCAAGTCCGCATGATGAAAACCGCAGAAACCTTGGCGCAAGCCGGAAACAAATTGATGGCGGCGAGATAACCCTTTCACAAAGGGGTTCTCGTCCAAAGGAGATAACCAATGCATTCAGCATTATGGGTAAGTAAAACGGGCATGGCAGCTCAAGATACCAAAATGACTGCCATCTCCAATAACCTAGCGAACGTTAACACGGTCGGCTTTAAGCGTGACCGCGTGGTGTTTGAAGACTTGTTTTACAGCATTCAGCGTCAGCCGGGCGCGCAAGTCGACCAAGTGAATGAACTGCCAAGCGGTGTTCAGCTTGGTTCCGGTGTTCGCGTTGTGGGTACGCAGAAAGTCTTCACCCAAGGCAACACACAAAACACCACGCAAGAGTTGGATTTAGCGGTGATGGGGCAAGGCTTCTTCCAAATCGAAAATTCTGACGGCCAGATCATGTACACACGTAATGGTCAGTTCCACATCAACTCAGAGGGGTTGATGGTCAACAGCCAAGGTTTGCCACTAGAGCCACAGATCCAAATCCCAGACAACGCGATTTCGTTCTCTGTGGGTGTGGATGGCACGGTAACAACCACGTCGGCTGACGACCCAACGCCACAGCAGTTGGGTCAAATCACGCTGGCGAAGTTCATCAACCCAGCGGGTTTAGAAGCCGTTGGCGGTAACTTGTTCCGTGAGACAGAAGCAAGTGGCCCTGCGGATGAATTGATTGCAGGCGAAGACGGAGCGGGCAGCATCAAACAGGGCGCTTTAGAAGGCTCAAACGTGCAGGTAGTGGAAGAGATGGTCGACATGATCACTACTCAACGCGCGTACGAGATGAACGCCAAAGTAGTTTCTGCCGCAGACGACATGCTGAAGTTTGTCGCGCAATCGATGTAAGTAAGAAATTGGTGATGATGAAGGAAAATGCAATGAAATGGCTTTCGAAGAGTTGGGCAGTTGCCGTCGTGTTGCTGGTGGGATGTGCAGGTCGTGATGAGTTTATTCCGCCAGAGCCAAACACAGACGAATACGCGCCGCCAGTGTTGGATTACACCTTGCCAGAGGCCAAGTCCGGTAGCCTTTATCGTCACCAATACACCATGACGTTATTTCAAGATCGCCGAGCCTACCGAGTCGGTGACGTTTTGACCGTGCAGCTCTCTGAAGAAACCTCTTCAAGCAAGAAGGCGGGCACACAGTTTGGCAAAAGCTCAACGGTAGACTTTGCTACGCCAACCATTGGCACCAAAACCATTGATGAATTGGGCGTGAGTATTGATGGCAGCCGTAACTTCGATGGCAGCGCATCCAGCTCGCAAGGCAACAAGTTACAAGGGGCGATCACCGTAACGGTACATGAGGTACTGCCAAATGGTGTGCTTCGCATTAGCGGTGAAAAGTGGCTCCGACTCAACCAAGGCGACGAGTTTATTCGCCTAACGGGCATTGTGCGTGTTGATGACATCAACCGCAGTAACCAAGTGTCTTCTCAACGTATTGCGGATGCTCGCATTACTTACGCTGGTCGTGGCGCATTAGCCGACAGCAACGCAGCCGGGTGGCTGACTCAGTTCTTCAACAGCCCATGGGTACCATTCTAATGAAGCCAATTAATACATTCTTTACTTCTTTCCTATTGGCTCTGACCTTGGGACTTCCTGCCACTTCACAAGCCGAAGTGGAAATTCCGATCATGGACTTGGTGGATGTGCAGGGCATCCGAGAAAACCAATTGGTCGGTTATGGTTTAGTCGTGGGCTTGGCCGGTCAAGGCGACCGTAACCAAGTGAAATTCACCGCTCAATCGATTACCAACATGCTGCGCCAATTTGGTGTTCAGATTGATGACAGTATGAACCCGAAATTACGTAACGTGGCGTCCGTAAGTGTTACCGCATCCGTTGACCCAATGGCGGGTCCAGGTCAAACATTGGACGTAGTGGTTTCCTCTATCGGTGATGCGAAAAGCTTACGTGGCGGCACGTTACTGCTCACACCACTGCGCGGTATCGATGGCGAAGTGTATGCCATTGCTCAAGGTAGCGTGGTTGTTGGTGGTTTGTCAGCCGAAGGCAGAAGCGGCTCAAAGGTTGAAGTGAACACGCCAACTGCGGGTCGCATTCCCAATGGAGCAACGTTGGAGCGAGAAATCGAAACCGACTTCAACCAGCGTGACGAAATCACGTTGAATCTGCGCAAACCAAGCTTTACCACGGCGAAAAACATCGCCCGTGAAATCAACAATACCTTTGGTCCGAACGTTGCGAAGGCCATCAACAAAGCGCGCGTCGAAATGCGTGCACCGATGGACACCCAACAGCGTGTCACCATGATGTCGATGTTGGAAGAAATGAGCGTGGAAGAAGGTCGCAAACCAGCTCGAATTGTTTTCAACTCACGTACGGGTACGGTGGTAATTGGTAAGAACGTGAAGGTTGGTGAAGCGGCAGTAAGCCACGGCAACTTGACTGTTCGAATCTCTGAATCTCAACAAGTCAGCCAACCAAACGCGTTTGCTGATGGTGAAACCAAAGTCGTGGATCAAACCCAAATCGAAGTAAACGAAGAGCAAGCGCAAATGGTGATTTGGCCTCCGGGTACGGAACTGAACACCATCGTCAACGCCGTAAACAGTTTAGGCGCAACGCCAACGGATCTGATGTCGATTCTGCAAGCATTGAACGAAGCGGGCGCGCTGAATGCTGAGCTTGTGGTGATTTAAGGAGTTAGCGATGAAGTTAGATACAAGCGGCGATCAAGCACAAATCAATACCATGCTGTATCACGACAACAGCGCCCTAGCGAGCATCAAGAAAAGCCGCGATCAAGAAGGTGCTCTTGAAGTGGTTGCGGGTCAATTCGAGGCGATGTTCCTACAAATGGTGTTACGCCAAATGCGCAGCAGCAGTGATGTATTAGCCGACAAAGACAGCCCGTTTGCTAGCCAACAACAAGGCGTGTTTCGCGATATGTACGATGGGCAATTGGCGATGGAATTGGCGAAAAAACAGAACTCCGGCATCGCCAATATGCTGATCCAGCAACTGAGCCCTTCAATGCGCGAAGTGGCGTTCGACCAATCACGCAATGTCTCTCCGGCGAACGATGGAAAAGTGGTCAGCCTTAAACGCACGTCACAACTTGAAAACGATGAAATCGCGATGAAGACCGACGCAGTTAATCCCACGCTACAAGCGGTCGCCTCTGTTAAACAAGTGCTCGGTGAAGCCGGAATGACGACCGCATTTACTCAGCCGCTGATCAGGAAAATGGAGCTGTAAATGAACCTTGTTAATATCGCCCTTTCAGGCTTAAACGCGAACCGTGTGGCGTTGGATGTGACCGCGCAAAACGTGGCAAACATCAACACGCCGGGATACAGCCGACAACAAGCGCTAACCGCGTCTGTTGGTGACGGTAAGTACAACAAGCTCAGCCCTGGCATGGGTGTTGAAGTGACGAGTATTCGCCGTGTCACAGACCAGTTTTTGGTGAAGCAAACGTGGTCTACCAACAGTTTAGCGGCGTATTCGGCGGGTTATACCACCGCTATGAGCCAGCTTGAGAACACGCTTGGCGCGGATGGATTCAGTGTTTCTGCGGGGTTAGATTCCCTCAATGCTGCGCTGAATGATGCCACAGTAAAACCAGAATCGATCCCATACCGTCAGCAAATCATTAATGAATCAGAAGCGTTGGCGCGCCGATTCAATATGTTAACTGAGTCTCTTCACAATCAGCATAAAGACATGAGTGACCAACGCACAGCGGCACTGAACCATGCCAATAGCTTGATGGCGAACATTGCGGATGTGAACAAGCAGATTGTCGAAATGCAAGGTACAGGCGGTAACCCAGCTCAATTGATGGACACTCGCGATGTGCTGATTGGCGAGCTTTCTCAAATCGTTGAAATCAAAACTACCGACCAACCAGACGGCAGCATGCAGGTGACACTCGCTTCTGGTCAGCCTTTGGTAATGGGGTCGGATTATGGTCAGCTGACAGCGAAGCCAGACCCAAGCGACCCATACCTTGCGGATTTGAGTGTCGATTTCGCCTCGCAAAGCTTTGTCATTGACCATTCGGTAGGTGGCAAGTTAGGCGCGATTAACGATTATCAAACCGAAGTGCTTAAGCCAAACCAAGTCGCTTTGGATGACATGGCAAAAGCATTGGCGGATGAATACAACGCTGTGCTGGCGACAGGGCAAGATCTCAACGGTAATCCGGGCAAGCCATTGTTTAGTTACGATCCGGCAAACCCAGCAGCAAGCCTAACCATTACTGATATCAGTGCGGAGGAATTAGCGTTCTCCAGCGATGGCACTCCGGGCAATGCAGATGTGTTGAATGACCTAATTCAACTGAGCAATAAGCCGGTTTCCGTTACTGGTTATGGATCACTGAGCTTAAACGATGCGTTCACCGCAATGGTCGGTGAAACGGCGATCAACGCACGCCAAGCAGAAGCGGATTATGAAGCTAAGGCGGCAATGAACAAACAAGCGCATGCCGCGCGCGACAACGTCAGTGCGGTGAACAGCGATGAAGAAGCGGCGAATCTGATGACATTTGCTAACGCACACAACGCCAACATGAAAGTCATTAGCACCGCTAACCAGCTTTTCGACTCTGTATTGCAGTTATTCTAAAAGGAACCCGAGATGCGAATCAGTGACAGTCAATTTAGCCAAATGATGCTGCAAAGCTTGCAAACCAACAACGCAGGTTTGGGGCATGTTCTTCAACAAATGGCCACGGGTAACCGACTAACCAAGCTTTCTGACGATCCTATGGCGTCGATAAAGCTGCTGAACCTTGAGCGTGAAAACAGCGCAATTGGCCAGTATCAGAGTAATATCGCTAACCTGAAAACCACACTCTCTGCTCAAGAAACCCATCTGGATTCGGTCAACGAGAGCTTGAAGAGTGTGCGTGATTTGGTGCTTTGGGGCGCGAACGGCACATTAACCGATGAAGACCGTAGTGGCATGATCATCGAGCTTAAAAGCTACCGTGATTCCATTGAATCCTCATTCAACGCGCAAGACGAAGAAGGCCACTACCTGTTTTCAGGTACTCAGACGGACACGCCGGCAGTGAGCAATGCTGGTGGTGCGTACCAAGTTGATGGGAACAGCGACAAACGCGTGGTCACCGTCGCAAAGGGCGTGACCATGGATTCCAATATGACGGCGAAAGAGATTCTGGAGCTTGGCGGTGGCGATAACGTATTGAACCAAATCGATGCTTTGATTGCAGAATTTGAGAACCCGAGTCCGAATTTTCAAGCGGAAGTAGACGCTAGCTTATCTGCCATTGATGATACCTTAGCGAACGTACTGGGGGCGATGACAGAAATTGGTGGTCGCCATAACAACCTTGACCTAATGGACAGCGCGCACGGTGAAAACAAGTTGTTCGTTGATAAGGTGACCAGTGACTTATCGGCATTGGATTACGGTGAGGCGTCAGTACGTTTGAGCAACTACATGGCGGCGTTACAAGCAACGCAAGCTAGCTACGTGAAGATCAACGATCTCAACCTGTTTGATCGTATTTAAGGAAGTTTTGTATGGTGATGAGCACAGTAGAGGTAAGACCCCATAGCATACGCTTAGGTGCGCAAGAACAAGCCTCTATCATGCCAACCCGCTCAGCGGATTCGAGCAGTGCGATTAAGCCGCGTCCTACGCAAGTTCAGGCTGACACCGCGTCAGCCTATTCCGTTTCCGGTATTCAGCTTACTCAAGGCCAGCAACAAGCAACTGCGGTGCAAATCGCCTCTAAGTCGTTGCAAGTGATTGGTAAAGAGCTGACTCAAATTAAGCGAGGTTTGACCCAAGCAGTCAACCAAGGCGTGCAGAACGTTCCCGGTTTGCAAGAAGGGCTAGTACGTTCTAAAGCGTCGATTCAACAAGTGGTTGAACAGGCGCGCTTTGACGGGCAGAAAGTGATTGATAACGAACTGCACCTCAAACTGGATAAAGCGGATACTCGCCGTTTCTCCATCCCCGGTTTGAACGTGCATCGTTTGAGTGAGAAAGCCGAGCAAATCCGCTTAGATTTTCCCCAAGGTCAATCGGTGATGATCCAATTTGATGGTCAAGCCGATGGTGCGCGCACCGTGAAAATGCTCGACCGCAGTTTGATTGCGATGGGCATGCGAGCATCACTGGCAGAAGACGGCACCATTTTGTTTGAAGCGCGCGATACGGCATATCAACAAATGCAGCAAAAGGTGCTAGTGACGGGCGAAGGTCATCGTTTTCCTGCAGGGCAAGCGAATGTTCTGAACCTAAAATCAGAACCGGATGGCATCGCTGAGTTGAGCTTTGATTTAGGCTCTCGTGATGGCATTAAGCAAACCATCGCCAAAGTGAATCAGCATATAAGGCAAGTACAAACCAGCTTGGAAGAAGCCAAAGCGTTTCACGGAGAATTGAACTCCCAAATGCGTACAGTGCAGAGCCAATCCAAGCAGTTAAGTGCTGCTGATGTCAATGCGAAACTCAATGGCTTTATGGCCACTTCCGGTCAGTTTAGCTCGACGTTCCAAGCGCTGAATGCACAAGCGAATGTTCGTCGTCATACGGTTGTGGCGCTGTTGAAATAGCGCTTTAAGAACACTCCAAGATTCCCTTCTCAATTCACCAGTGGTTGCGTAACCCAGAAAAGAGTTGGGAATCACCTTTCTTATCTTGAACTTTATTCCGCTTGCTCGACAGGCTCTGCGACCGAGCGGTGGAGTTTTTGAAATAACCATCCCAATCCAATCAGTGATGCACCTAGGCCCAAGAAACTGATCGCGCGCCAGAAGCCATCCAATGAACGGACATCCCACAAGAACACCTTAAGTGCGACGCACGCCAGCACGGCTAAGCCGATGCGTTGAATCGTCATTGCTTTGCGTGTTGCGCCAACCCAAGTCAGTAAGCCGCCAACAATCAAACCAGCAATCGAGTAAGTAAACAGCTCTGCCATGCCAGTCGGTTGCGCTAGCGTCATAGAGATAGGTTGCCAGAACTGGCGAATCGACATACCTAGCCAAATGGCTGCCAAGATAAGACCAAAGCTGGCGACCACAGGGCGAGGGATCTGCAACGTGTTCCAACGCTTGTAAGTGGTTACTAGCAAAACAATCGCAGGCAACAACCAGCCAAGAGACAGCATGTTGAACACAGGCATGGATTCAGCGGAAACATTATTGACCATCAACGGTGATTCAAGGCTATTGAGCAACATCATCAGCACAACAAAAGCGCCCCAAAGTAGGTAGCTGTATGCTTGATAAACGCGCTCTAGTTGCTGCGCAAACTGGCTGCGATAGCTGTAAACCAACCCCATCACCAATGCTTGGTTAGCAAACACAATTGCCGAAGTGAAATCGATGTAGCCAAGGTAGCCGTATTGTCCTGTGAGCCAGTAGTTGGTTTGGGTGAACACCGCCATCAAGAAGACGTGTAAGAACGCTCCTTCAAACCAATTGGCGAGTTCCGTATCTGAGCGATGTAAAACAGTGCGAGCGTAAGCAAGAATCGCCAACGACGGCAGGTAACTGATCAGCACCCAAGCCCAGTGTCCCGCATTAACAGGCTGCCACTCTGGAATAAACGGTAACAGAGTTAGACGTACGACTAAGATGCCCATGGCGACTTTGACTGCCCAACTCGCTGGGCGGAAAACATTGGCTTGAGTCTGCAACGCCATAACCGCCACTTGAATCGAAATAGCTGTCGTGAGCCATGTGTCATTCAGCCAAACGAAAGCCGTTCCGGCAATGATGGCATGCATGATTGCAGAGCATTCCAGTGCCAACGCTTGGAACCTTTGTCCAAGTAAGGCGTAGTAAACCGCAATTGCAGCGGTGAAGAGCGTCCAACCTAGAACATGACCGCTCATGAACTCGTAAGTGTAGAGCAGGGCAATCAAGGTCATCGCAGGGGCGAGCACAAGGAAGAGGATGCCCGTTAGTTGAGAGCGATCTCCACCGAGTGTCTGGAATAATGTTCGCAGTGCAATCAACACGATACTAATGCCGAGCGCGAGCAGTACTGGCGTTTGTCCTTCAGCCATGTAGATCGATTCAAGCGCAATAGAAAGCAGCATGATCGCGGTAGAAGGCACCAATATTGATGGTAAATAGACTCTTAATGACCAAGTTTTACGAATGGCGGGTAGCCAAATCATGGCAGTAAAGAAGGCATAGAAGTAAATCATCTCAGCGGTATCAACGCTAGACATGCGAGCTAATGCCGACAGCACTAATAATGTCATCGCGAGAGCAATACCTGTCGGTGGATGCGTCCATCTGCCTTGGCAATGACGGTAACGCGGTTTGAGCATCCAACCCATTCTTGGCACCGTAAACAGCAGGTACAAGCTCAGAGAAAGAAAGATCGCAAGCCATGAGAAAAGTTGCTCTATCGGCATGCTCTCAATCAGCAACAACATCCACAAAATATGCGGCACGGTAATCGATGGTGAAATCCAAGCGTGACGGATCTTTTGCATCAGTAGCGTTGCGGCAACTGAAATTGCAGTGATGTAGCCAGCGAGTAAGTAATAGTTAGGTTCTGCACCGCCAATCCAAAGTGGTGCAGAATAACCACCGATTAAGCCGAGCACGGCCATCAAAGGCCCTTGGCGTAGAGAAAGTGCTAAGCTCGAGAATGCTGCGCCCGCCAAGATCACCAGTGATGCACTTGGCGATAAGAGTTGATAGAAGACAAACGCAAAGATCACCGTGCAGTAGATGCCAGTTAACCCTGTTCCGGTGATGGCGGCAGGGACGTATGTAAAGCCTTTCGCTCGTCCTGCTCGGTCTGGGGATTTCTGCTCGCGACGATGGAACCATTCACCTGCTATCACGGTAGCAAGAGAGATAGAGAATGCGATGGTCACGCGCATGATTGGTGAGAACTCAATGTGGCTGCCAATCACTTGTACGAGGTAACCACCACCAATCAACATGGCGAGCGCGCCAACCCACACCAACCAGTTTTCTTGGATGTTGGTCAGCAGTTTATTGGCTTGTTTCTCAAATACGGATTCACTACTTTGTGCCAGACCACCGATGTGCACTTCATCGAGTGACGGGAGGCTCGGTTCGACAATTGGCGGTGGTACTTCTTTAGCAGCTAGAGGCGCAGAGGTTGGCTCTGAAACCAATGTTGGACCTGATTCAAGCGTCGGAGCACTAGGTCGTGCGGGCTGTTCTGGCGACGCCTGTTGTGGTTGAGAAGCGTGTTGCTCGGGTTCTGGAGTCGGCGGTGTATGTCTCTCAAACCAACGCGCGCGCAGTTCTGCCAGTTCTTTATGAAGCTGAGATACTTCGTCTTCGAGCCTCGATATTCGACCGACTGCTTTCAATGTGATGAGTAAGGCGCAAACCGCCAAGATAACCGCCAATGAGATAAACAACTGCTGCACTCCCTGTCCTTGTTTCAGAATCCTTAACTTTGAGCAACTTAGCTAAGCTTAGTTCACTGTGTGACAAGCTAACGCGATATACAACCGAGAACGATAGTTTTGAGATGGAGTCGCATATTTGGACGAACACTGGCAGCTTGTCTGCTCTACACTATATTCATAATAGATTTCAGAGTCTTAAATTGTGTAGAGCGTGAGCTCACCAAAATGACCATAAATATTAGGTGATAATTGATGCAAGTGGGCAACGAAGCGCTGGTGCTGTCAGCGGTTGGGGTTATTGGCTTAGGGTGCCAATGGTTAGCGTGGCGGATGCGTTTGCCGGCCATCTTATTCTTATTGTTGGCAGGTTTGATCGTTGGGCCATTCTTACAGTGGCTCAAACCCGATGAAATTCTCGGGGATTTACTCTTCCCCTTAGTCTCTCTCGCGGTGGCGGTGATTCTGTTTGAGGGCAGTTTAACCCTTAACTTTAAAGAGATTCGTGGGGTGAGCGGCTCGGTGTGGAGCATTGTCTCTGTTGGCGCGATCATCTCTTGGGTCGCAACCAGTGTTGCGACGCACTATTTTCTTGATTTTACTTGGGAGCTTGCGATTTTGTTCGCCAGTTTAACCGTCGTGACTGGTCCAACGGTGATTGTGCCGTTGCTGAGAACCGTGCGCCCAAGTTCCAAGTTAGCCAATATTCTGCGCTGGGAAGGTATATTAATCGACCCATTAGGCGCGTTGTTTGTGGTGATGGTGTACGAATTCATCGTCTCGCACAATGCCGTTAACAGTGTCGAAGTGTTTGGCACTATCATTGCGGTGGGCTTGATCCTCGGTGTCGCTTCTGGCGCTGCGGTGTCTACCGTTTTGCGTAGAGCTTGGTTGCCAGAATACCTTCAGCCATTTGCGGTTTTGATGGTCGTGCTAGGGGTGTTCTCGATTTCTAACCAAATGGAATCGGAAGCAGGTCTACTGACCGTTACCGTGATGGGCATGTGGCTGGCGAACGCCAAGGGCATCAATATTCAGCAAATCCTGCACTTTAAAGAGCACTTAACCATCTTGTTGATCACAGGGTTGTTCATCTTCCTAGCAGCACGCATCAGTCTTGATGATTTCGCGGCGCTTGGTAGCGGTGCGGTGTTGCTGTTTGTTTTCATGCAGTTGGTGTCGCGTCCACTTTCGATTTTCGCTTCAACCATTCGCAGTAACTTAACCTTCAAAGATAAGCTTTTCCTCTCGTGGGTTGCGCCGCGCGGTATTGTTGCGGCGTCCATCTCATCTCTGTTTGCTATCAAGCTAACGGAATATGGTATTTCAGAAGCCATGCTGTTGGTGCCAATGACCTTCATGGTGATCATCGGCACGGTGGTACTACAAAGTGCGACGGCGCGTCCTATGGCTAAAGCGTTGGGTGTGGCTGAGCCTGCACCAAGAGGTTTCCTATTGATTGGTGCAAACCGAGTAGCGCAAGAGATAGGTAAAGCGTTGGCGAGATACGATCGCAAAGTTCTGCTCACCGATTCAAACTGGGATTACATTAGCCAAGTTCGTATGTTGGGTTTAGACCATTACTACGGTAACCCGATCTCTAGCCATGCTGATGACAACCTGAATCTGATTGGTATCGGGCAAGTGGTGGCACTAACGCCAGACCAACACTTCAATATCATGGCGTGTATGCAATTTGTCGGCGAGTTTGGCGAAGATAAAGTACATTGCCTGCAGAAAACCAAATCTAACGGCAATGAAAAACACTCGGTTGCCGAGGAGTATCACGGCAAATTGCTGATGGGCGGCAACGTCAGTTACACCCAAATGGCGAGTTTGCTGAGCCAAGGTGCAGAAATCAAACACACTAAGTTGAGTGAGAGCTTCACCTACCAAGATTACCTTGAGCACCACAAAGACAATTTGGTGATTCCGCTTTTCCATGTTGAAGAGAAAGGCAAAATTCAATTCTGTGATGATCAGGACCAGTTCACACCACCCACAACCAGCACGGTGGTGGCGCTTATTCAATCCGTTGAGACTCAATAGCCTAAATGACATAGAGAACTGCCACTCTTGGCACATCGGAGTGGCAACATTGCTAATCGTTACCCAAGCTTAATAGAGCAGTGGGGCGCAGTGTTTTAAACGCTGCTCCTTAATATGATTCCTTAGTCATAAGGCCAGAGCCCACAAGGCTCGATTCGGTAAATAAATTGTTCAATTTCCGAATTTTCGCATTGACGGCAATGACAAGGATCGCAATACTGCGCGACTGTTTTACTTTAGGGTGACATTATGGCTCCGCAATCTAATCGAAAAGACTTACATCTAGACGCTGTTTTACATCATGACATGAACATGAAAAGCAAAACTGCGGGCTTTGAGTATGTCGAATTTGAGCATTGCGCATTGCCTGAATGTGACTTTAACACCATCGATCTTTCGAGCGAGTTTCTTGGTCACTCATTGGCGCTGCCGTTTTTGATCAGTTCCATGACGGGTGGCGCAAAAGATGCAGAGATCATCAACTGTCGTTTGGCAGAAGCGGCCAGTGAAATGGGCATTGCGATGGGAGTTGGCTCGCAACGAGTGAGCCTAGAAGACAGCCTACACTCAGGTTTGGGCAAAACCATTCGTGATCTTGCTAAAGGCGTGCCTTTGTATTCCAACTTAGGGGCCGCTCAACTGAGAGACAAGCAACGCCTCGAAAACGCTCAACGTGCGGTCGACTTCATCCAAGCGGACGCTTTATTTGTGCATCTCAACCCTATGCAAGAAGCCTTTCAGCAGAATGGTGACCATGATTGGATTGGCGTGCTCAAATCGATTGAACAGTTAAAACAGCGCGTCGATGTTCCAATGATCATCAAAGAGGTTGGCTTTGGCATCAGTGGCGCAGTTGCCAAGCAGCTTGTGGACGCAGGTGTAGATGCGATTGATGTTGCTGGCGCTGGTGGCACGAGTTGGTCTGCGGTTGAAGGTTACTGCCAAACAGACAACAAGATGCAGCGCGCTGCGGAGCTGTTTCGTGACTGGGGCATTCCTACGGCTAAGTGTTTAGAGCAAATCCACGCTCAGTACCCTAACTTACCTTTAATTGCTTCTGGTGGCGTACATAATGGCTTAGAAGCGGCAAAAGCGATTCATCTAGGTGCTAGCCTTGTTGGGCAAGCTGGTGCGGTATTAAAAGCCGCGACGATCAGTACGCAATCTGTCGTCGACCACTTTGAACAAATGGCATTAGAGCTACGTTTAGCATGTTTTGGTACTGGCTCTGCGAATCTCCAAGCATTGACCCAAGCTCGTCGTCTTTAGCTTCAATTAGGCTTGGACTCTGTCTAGGTCTCTGAGCTGTTCTAAAACTTGAACCTAAAAAAAATGTTGGGCTATTCGTCCTGATAACGATAGTTCTGCAAGGTTTTTACTAGAGCTTGCAAAACCGGGCCCATACCTCGGGTTCGAGAAACTAAACATCCAACTGTCGTGAGCCAGCCATCAAATTCGTGCGCAACGGGCAGGGCAACTAGCTTACCACTCTCAATCTCATTGCTGACCACTCTTTCTGGCAATAATCCCCAACCAACGTTTTGACATGCTAAGTCGGTCAGCGTCTGATGCGAATTAGCAAACCATAACTGAGTGCTGATGGCGTAACTGAACCATAGCTCTTTCCTTTGTGCGCTGCGCAGTACCAGTTGGCGATGGGCTTTGAGCTCCGCATCATGAACCACCGATAGCTGTGCCAATGGGTGAGAAGGCGAAGCCACGGTGAGAAAACGAGTGTGCCCAAGGGTAAAGAAATCCATGTCCATTTTTAGCTCGCCATCAGCTAACACGATACCCACTTGCGCTTTGCCATTTCGAATCAACTCTTCTACATCAAATGTCGGTGCGGTAATGATATCGAACTGTGTGATAGGGAATTGGTCAGCCAAGCTTGCAAATTGCGCCAGCAACGATTGGTTGATAAGAGATTCATCCACCGCAATCACTAGCTCGTGTTCGTAGGCTTGCTCTAATGACTCGACTTTTTGGTCGAAGAATTTTTGTTGATGCAGAATGGACTGAGCGATAGGCAATAGAGCTTTACCGCTATCTGTGAGTGTCGGTGTGTTTTTCTCTCGATTGAACAACTCTTGGTTAATTGCTATCTCAAGGTTAGCGATAGATTGGCTAACGCCTGATTGCGCGCGCCTTAGCTTTCTTGCAGCTGCGGAGAAGGAGCCGGTTTCGCACACGGTGACAAAGATTTTGAGTTGTTCAAAGCTGTACATTTCAGTACCTAAAGAGAACTTGGATGAGACTCATCCGGAAAGCATAATCGTAAGCTATCACTATTCGTGATGGTTGTTAACTTTCTCTTCGTTATCACGCTGTCATAATCGCCGCCACTTAGCTTGTTCCATGTGAAGTTGTGAGGTTTTTATGGGAGCGTTAGAGCGTGTTTTTCACGCCGTATTATTTGAAGTATTGGCAATCAGTTTATCCATTATTGGTTTGGCACTGTTTACAGATCATGAAGTCAGTGCATTATCAGGAACCATGATAGTCGTCGCAACCATTGCGATGATTTGGAATTTCTCTTCAACTGGATATTTGATCGCTTTGCGACAGGGGCAAAAGAGAAACGCACGATCCGACTTCGAATCGTACACGTGGTGTTGTTTGAAGCGGGTTTGTTATTTGCCACCATTCCGGCTATGGCGTGGATGCTAGAAGTCAGCATGTGGGAAGCGTTTGTCATGGACGTGGGCGTGACGATCTTCATCACCTTGTATGCGTTTGCCTTCAATTACATCTATGATCATGTTCGAGCGTATTTGGTTAAACGCCGAGTAACGACTTCGATGCAGTTAGGTTGAGTTGGCAGAAATTCGTCTCTTTTACGGAGAGAGAGTCGATAAATTGTCGCGGGCTTAACACGAACAGTGATATTTTGGGTATAGTTCATTCATCAATTGAAAGTGGAACCTAAATTTATGAAAAAACTGGTAATGCTACTGTTAGCAGCAACAGCGCTAACAGCATGTTCTGACGAAGTGGGTACAGAAGCTTGGTGTAAAGACATGCTTGAAAAGCCAAAGACAGAATGGACAACAGACAACGCGGTTGATTTCGCGAAGCACTGTGTTCTGCAAGATGGCATCGGTAGCGAGCAGTGGTGTAAAGACTTAAAAGAGAAGCCGAAAGGTGAATGGACGGCAAACGAAGCAACAGGTTTCGCTAAACACTGTGTGTTTTAACGCTTTTCATAATTAAATTCTCGAAGCAAAAAGCAATAAACGAATCCATCGTATTCATTGAATACGGTGGATTTTTTGTAAGTGGCGTTAAGTCGCACTAGGTGAGGGTTTTCCTCGCTCTTCTCAGTATTAAGTATCAAAAAAAGCATTTTACCGAAGCATAAGGCACTAATACTGCATCGAGTCTCGTTAAACTTGAATGGTTGGCAATTTCATATCACATGAGCATATGAGGTTGAATATGAGAACAATTTAAGGACGAGCATCTATGCAGTTATTGACGGGTAAATTGAGCCACTTCTCCAATCCTTCCGCGCATTCTGGCCTTACGTATTCAGATGAACAAAAAGAGATTCTTAGTGTAGCGAGCGCTAGGTTAGCGATAGACACGATTTCTCAATGGCCAGGTTATGCGGTTACGCCTCTTCATTCTTTGCATTCCATCGCAGATGGCATCGGAGTGTCATGCCTTTGGTATAAAGATGAATCACAAAGGTTTGGACTCAAGAGTTTCAAAGCGTTAGGTGGTGCGTACGCTGTTGCTCGTCAGTTGCAGAGTGTCATTTTGCAGCGTTATGGCAAACAGCCAACAATAAAAGAGCTGCTCCAAGGTGACTGGAAGTCAGAGGCGGCTGAAATCGTAGTCAGTTGTGCCACAGATGGAAATCATGGACGCTCTGTTGCTTGGGGCGCACAAATGTTTGGTTGTGGGTGTGTGATTTATATTCACAAAGACGTTTCAGAAGGTCGAAAACACGCCATGGAATCTTTTGGTGCGCAAGTGGTTAGAATATCTGGCAACTATGATGAATCAGTGCGCTTAGCCGACAGTGAAGCAAAAGTACACGATCGTGTGATCGTTTCCGACACGTCTTATGAAGGCTATATGGAAATCCCCAAAGATGTTGCTCTTGGCTATACCGTAATGTTGTCTGAAGTTGTTGCGCAGCTTGACGGCGAAATCCCGACTCACGTGTTTGTGCAAGGCGGAGTTGGTGGGTTAGCGTCCGCAGTTTGTGGTTATTTCTGGGATCTGTGGGGAGCTCAGCGCCCAAGATTTATTATCGTAGAGCCAGAACAAGCGAATTGCCTTCAAAAAAGTGCGCAAGCAGGGAAACCTATTGTTGTTGAGGGGGACTTAGAGACCTTAATGGCAGGGTTGGCGTGTGGCGAAGTATCAGTATTAGCGTGGGACATTCTTCATAACGGCGCAGATGATTTTATGACGCTAAGCGAAGACGCAATCCCTCAGGCGATGCAAATACTGGCAAAAGGTGAAAATCATATTGAAGCTGGGGAGTCCGCTGTTCCTGGTTTTGCGGCTGCAGTGCTCGCTCGCCAAGATAGCGACTATGCAACAGCGCTTGGTTTGGGACCAGAAAGTAAGGTATTAGTGATAGGTACAGAAGGGGCAACGGACCCTGAACTCTATCGAGAACTGGTGAAATGAGACTCTGAGTCTGTTTAAAGGCATCTGATCAGTTGAAATCGTTAAACGGCGCTTGAAAGGAGGCGCCGTTTTTATGTCTACTAATGATGGACTTTTCTCAATTTTCTCATTGGTCATCGATGGGAATTGTTAAACCCACTTTCACGTTGTCCATTACCACGTTGGTTTGAAAGCTCTTAATATTGGCATTATCGAAGAAAGCTTCTCGCGTAAACTTGTCATAACCTTCCATGTCTGCCGCAGTGACAATAAGAATAAAGTCTGAACTTCCAGTCACATAGTAACACTGTTGTACCGAGCGATTTGTTGTCATCTCTTTCTTAAAGTTATGCATCAAGTCGACTCTTTCTCTTTCCAACGTTACTTGCACAACAAAAGTCATGGTTTGGCCTACAGCCTTGGGATTAACAACAGAGACATCGGCTTGTATTACCCCTTGCGCCCTCATGCGCTTTAATCGACGCTGTACCGCTGCTGGCGATAGCCCTACCTGATCAGCAATAGTGTCTGAAGTCGCTCTATTTGAATGCTGGACAATGTCGAGAATTTTGCGGTCGAAACTATCGACGGAAAGTGGTGGCGTTGACGTCATGACGATCGATTCCTTTCTGCCTGTAATGGATGGAAGCCATATGGTGAGCTAATCATGCTCTGGCTCCGAATTGTGACCTCACTCATGAGCGAATGTCTTGTTTTTACTAATTAAAGGAAAACCACTATAGCTCACCAAAAATGCAGAAAATCCGCACAATATTGGAGTCATTCGATGAAATTCCTTGTTGTCGTCAAGGCATTATTAATCTTGTAAACAAAATGTAAAGCAATAATAAATCGAAACGAAAGGCGAATTGGCATTACCAAAACGTCAGTTTCAGCAAGATATTGATGGATAGGATGCGAGCATGGAAGTGGGATCAATAGCGCTACAGAATGAACTGGATAATCTTGCGAGCGCAGGTCGTGTGGGTGTTATTTCGCTGGCGACAGACTTTAATATCGAGAACGATTTACGCCAACTATTCCCACAAAATGTCGCTTCATTTACCAGTCGAGTGCGTAACTACAACCCGCTAACCATAGATAATCTGCGTCGTATGGAGCCTAGAATCCAAGAGGTTGCGGATACGATTCTTCCTGGGACAACGCTAGATGTGGTTATCTATGCGTGTACATCGGGCACTATTGCGATCGGTGAACAGCGCATTGCCGACCTTATTCAGGCACATCACCCCGATACAAAAGTGACAAACCCAGTCACTGCAGCACTCGCTGCTTTTGAACGATTGAACATAAAGCGTGTATCTATTCTTACGCCCTATACGCAAGCAGTAAACCAAGACGTGGCCGCCTTTTTCTCAACGGTAGGTATCGAAGTACTTAACATCGTAGGCTTTGATTTTGAAGATGACACCGCGATGACGTTCATCTCTCCAAATGATATTACTCATGCGGCAATACAAGCCTGTCATCCCGATGCTGACGCCGTTTTCATTTCTTGTACCGCGCTACGAGCGACCACGGTTATTCACGATATTGAAGCTGCGATAAACAAGCCTGTGTTGTCTAGCAATCAAGTACTGGCTTGGCACACTTTAGCTTTACTCCACTATCCCAAAAACATTAAAGGTTTTGGTCTCCTTTTAGATCAGCACTTACCACTAAATCTTTAATTACCCCGCTTTGAAACTGATTTTAAAGGACTTTTTGTTATGCATTCATCTACGCCTATCGACCCTAACCAGCTCTCCTCTGAATTGATTCAAAACATGATGGAATGGCGACAGCATTTGCATCGATTTCCTGAATGCGGGTTTGATGTTGATATGACGGCAGATTTCATTGTAAGCAAGCTGCAAAGCTTTGGCATCGAAGTGGTTCGTAATATCGGGAAAACTGGGTTAGTTGGGATCCTGCGTCATGGACAAAGTAAAGCCAGCATTGGTCTTCGAGCCGATATGGATGCGCTTCATGTCCATGAGAAAAATACTTTTTCTTACTGCTCTCAGCATGACGGGAAGATGCATGCCTGTGGGCACGATGGGCATTCAGCAATGCTACTCGGTGCGGCTTGCTATCTTGCTAAGCATGGCGGCTTTGATGGAACCGTTTATTTCATATTCCAACCGGATGAGGAACATGGAAAAGGCGCGCAAGCCATGATTGATGATGGGCTCTTTGAACGTTTTTCTATTGATGAAGTTTACGGCATTCACAACTTCCCCGGATTAGCGGAAGGAAAACTGATGGTGAGGCCTGGTTCATTAATGGCGAGTGAGAGCAGCTTTGAAATTGTGATTAAAGGCGTTGGTGGGCATGCGGCTTTACCACATCAAGGGATTGACCCTTTAGTAGTGGGGGCTCAGGTTGTGTTGGGCCTACAAACCATTGTTTCGAGAAGTTTAAGTGCGATTCACGACTCTGCGGTGGTATCCGCAACCGAGTTTATCACCGATGGGACGGTGAATGTGATTCCTACGACAGTGACCATAAAAGGTGATTGTCGCTGTTTTACCGAGCAGAGCCTTGAGATCATCAGAACACGTATGGAGCGAATTGTGGCTGGGATCTGCCAATCTGCAGGCGCTGATTATACCTTCGAATTCATCAATACATTTTATCCGACGATCAACAGCGATGAGCAAACCGCTTATGCCATCACGACGGCTCAGCAAGTTTTGGGTGACGAAAACGTAAATGGTAAGTGTGACCCGATAACCATCTCAGAAGATTTTTCCAGCATGTTGCGTGTTAAACCGAGGTGTTATGTGTTGCTTGGAAACGGCATCAACTCTGTAGGTGGGTGTGCACTGCATAATCCGGAATACGATTTTAATGACCGAATCTTGAAGTTCGGGGCAAGTTACTGGATTCAATTGGTAAGCAATCGATTGAATTCATTGTAAGGAGAATAGCTGGCGGAGGTTTTGGAAAGAAGTTGTCCTCTGTGAGTTCAGGATAAGCGTGAAATGAAGGGGTTCATTTTACGTGTCACTTGGAAGGAAAAGGAAAGAAAAGGATGAAAAAATTAAGCGCGGCAATTTTAAGCTTAGGCGTTGTGTTTGGTGTTCATGCCGAAACATGGAAGTTTGCTTCAGAAGAGGACAAAACGGACGTTCAAGATATCTACGCTCAGAAGTTTGCGGAGGTGATTAAGAAAGAATCGGATGGTGATATTCGTGTTCGTATTTACTACTACGGACAACTGGGCACTGAAAACGACATCGTCGAATTAGCAGCAAAAGGAACCATTCAATTCGTATCTGTTGGCGCAGGTCACTTAGGTTCATACGTTCCTGAAGTTCAGGCAGTCAGTTTGCCTTACGTGCTGGGTACGGATGAAAAAGTAACGCATCAGGTCTTAACGGAAAGCCCGACGATTTATAACCAACTCGCCCCTAAGTTTGAGAGTGTAAACCTAAAATTATTGTCCATGATGTCTGAAGGCGAGATGGTATGGGGAGGTAATAAACCGATTCGTACACCAGAAGATTTCGCCAATCAAAAGATCCGCACTTTTACGTCAACGATTCCTGTCGAAACTTACAAAGCATTTGGTGCAACGCCGACACCTTTATCTTGGGGAGAGGTTTATGGTTCGCTTCAATTGAAGACTATCGACAGCATGGTGAACCCTATTTAACCTGAGATCGGTTTAAGCCATCGCCATCAGCCCAGACTTTTCAGCATTGGTGATGTTGAGTGATGGCTTC
>NZ_JAPHPY010000034.1:0-62721 GCF_026241575.1 Vibrio sp. Sgm 5 | reverse complement strand
ACATATGGTTCACCTCGTTCTGAGAGCCTACTCTAAGCGTAGGGCTTGAGAGTGAGGCGGACCATATAATTAGCCCCCGCCAAAGGCGAGGGCTTTATCGATTCTTGTGTGGCTCGATTACTTGATGCCAGCGAAATCGCGTAGGATAGCTGCTTTATCTGTAGCTTCCCATGGGAACTCTTCGCGACCGAAGTGACCGTATGCTGCTGTCTGCTTGTAGATAGGTTGAAGCAGGTTAAGCATTTCTTGTAGGCCGTATGGACGTAGGTCGAAGTTTTGACGAACCGCTTCAATGATAATGTCGTGTGATACTTTCTCAGTACCGAACGTTTCAACCATGATAGACGTTGGATCAGCAACACCGATAGCGTATGAAAGTTGGATTTCACAACGGTCAGCCATGCCAGCTGCTACGATGTTTTTCGCTACGTAACGTGCCGCGTAAGCTGCTGAGCGGTCTACTTTCGATGGATCTTTACCTGAGAATGCACCACCACCGTGACGAGCTGCACCGCCGTAAGTATCTACGATGATTTTACGACCAGTTAGACCACAGTCACCCATTGGACCACCGATAACGAAACGACCGGTTGGGTTGATGAAGAAGTTAGTGTCTTTAGTGATCCACTCTGAAGGCAATACTGGCTTGATGATCTCTTCCATTACTGCTTCACGTAGGTCTGGTGTTGTTACTGAATCACAGTGCTGAGTCGAAAGAACAACCGCATCAATACCAACAATCTTACCTTGGTCGTATTGGAACGTTACTTGAGATTTCGCATCTGGACGAAGGAAGTCTAGTTTACCGCTCTTACGAACTTCAGCTTGCTTCTTAACAAGTAGGTGAGAGTAAGTAATTGGAGCTGGCATTAGGATTTCAGTTTCGTTTGTTGCGTAACCGAACATGATGCCTTGGTCGCCGGCGCCTTGCTCTTTAGGGTCTGCTTTATCAACACCTTGGTTGATGTCTGGAGACTGCTTACCGATGGTGTTTAGAACCGCACACGAGTTCGCGTCGAAGCCCATATCAGAGTGAACGTAACCAATTTCACGAACAGTTTCACGAGTGATTTCTTCAATATCAACCCATGCTGACGTTGTTACTTCACCGCCAACCATAACCATGCCGGTTTTAACGTAAGTCTCACAAGCAACACGTGCTTTTGGGTCTTGCTCAAGAATTGCATCAAGAACTGCGTCAGAGATTTGGTCTGCGATTTTATCTGGATGACCTTCTGATACCGACTCAGAAGTGAACAGGTGCTTAGCCATGATAGCTCCAATCTTAAGGTTTACTCATGGCCAACTAACGCAAGCTTGCCACGAAAAATACAATACAGTTTGTAGGTGTTTCTACATCTAGACGTCTATTTTAAATTGCCGTGTTCGAATTACAAGTTCTTTTTCCAATCCAATTCATCTGACTTATTACCCAATCGTTTGCTTGAAGGATGATGAATTTATAGAAAAATGCAGACAATCAGCGAAAAGATTGAGTTAAAACCTCAAAAATGGTGAGTAAAACGTTTGCAGTCAGAATTTGGCTCTGAGAGAATATTGCGGCGCTTTTATCCCTTCTTAGTAAGATAAAAGCGCCCACATTCCTTTATCAATTCGCTTAATGCACTCAGGAGCAGACATGTCTTCTCGTAAACATCTGGCAAATGCAATCCGCGCTCTTAGCATGGATGGTGTTCAACAAGCTAACTCTGGCCACCCAGGCGCACCTATGGGTATGGCTGATATCGCTGAAGTTCTTTGGCGTTCTCACCTAAACCACAACCCAGCTAACCCAGAGTGGGCAGACCGCGACCGTTTCGTGCTGTCTAACGGCCACGGCTCTATGCTTATTTACTCTCTACTGCACCTGAGCGGTTACGAGCTGTCTATCGACGATCTTAAAAACTTCCGTCAGCTTCACTCTAAGACTCCTGGTCACCCAGAGTACGGCTACGCACCAGGTATCGAAACAACGACTGGTCCTCTAGGTCAAGGCATCACCAACGCGGTTGGTATGGCAATGGCTGAGAAAGCGCTAGCGGCACAGTTCAATAAAGAAGGTCACGACATCGTTGACCACTTTACTTACGTGTTCATGGGCGATGGCTGTCTAATGGAAGGTATCTCGCACGAGGCTTGTTCTCTTGCTGGTACACTAGGCCTTGGCAAACTGATCGCATTCTGGGATGACAACGGCATTTCTATCGACGGTCACGTAGAAGGTTGGTTCTCTGATGACACTCCTAAGCGTTTTGAATCTTACGGTTGGCACGTTATCCCTGCTGTAGATGGTCACGATTCTGAAGCGATCAATGCTGCTATTGAAGCGGCAAAAGCAGACCCTCGTCCTACGTTGATCTGTACTAAAACCATCATCGGTTTTGGTTCTCCAAACAAATCAGGTTCACACGACTGTCACGGTGCGCCACTAGGTGCAGACGAAATCGCAGCAGCACGTGAGTTCCTAGGTTGGGAACACCCAGCATTTGAAATTCCAGCAGACGTATACGCTGAGTGGGATGCAAAACCAGCAGGTTCTGAGAAAGAAGCAGCTTGGAATGCGAAGTTTGAAGCATACGCAGCGGCTTACCCAGCAGAAGCGGCAGAGCTTAAACGTCGTTTAAACGGCGAACTTCCTGCAGAGTGGGAAGAAAAAGCGAGCCAAATTATTGTGGATCTTCAATCTAATCCAGCGAACATTGCATCACGTAAAGCATCTCAAAATGCTCTAGAAGCGTTTGGTCAAATGCTTCCAGAATTCATGGGCGGCTCTGCTGACCTAGCGCCTTCTAACCTAACCATGTGGTCAGGTTCTAAGTCTCTAGAAGCGAACGACTTCTCTGGTAACTACATCCACTACGGTGTACGTGAATTCGGTATGACTGCGATCATGAACGGTATCGCGCTACACGGTGGTTTCGTTCCTTACGGCGCAACATTCCTAATGTTTATGGAATACGCTCGTAACGCTATGCGTATGGCTGCTCTGATGAAAGTTCAGAACATCCAAGTTTACACGCACGACTCTATCGGCCTTGGCGAAGATGGCCCAACTCACCAACCGGTTGAGCAAATGGCTTCACTACGTCTGACTCCAAACATGAGTACATGGCGTCCATGTGACCAAGTTGAATCTGCAGTAGCATGGAAACTGGCGATTGAGCGTAAAGATGCGCCAACTGCACTTATCTTCTCTCGTCAAAACCTAGCGCAACAAGATCGTGATGCTGCGCAAGTTGCGAACATCGCAAAAGGTGCTTACATCCTGAAAGACAGCGATGGTAAGCCTGAGCTAATCCTAATCGCGACAGGTTCTGAAGTTGAGCTAGTAGTGAAAGCTGCTGAGCAACTAACGGCTGAAGGTAAGAAAGTACGCGTTGTTTCAATGCCATCAACAGATGCATTCGACAAGCAAGACGCTGCTTACCGTGAATCTGTACTACCATCAGACGTAACGGCACGTATCGCGGTAGAAGCGGGCATTGCTGACTTCTGGTACAAGTACGTTGGTTTCGACGGCCGCATCATAGGTATGACAACCTTCGGTGAGTCTGCGCCGGCTGACCAGCTGTTTGAAATGTTTGGTTTCACTGTAGAAAACGTAGTGAACACAGCACAAGAATTGCTAGCGTAATTTCACGTTATAAATGAAAAACCGAGCGTTAATGCTCGGTTTTTTTGTACCTATTCAAATTCTTTTCCCCAGTTGTCTCTCTCCTTGTGCCCACATTCCTTACAAGTGACATAGCGATCCATATCGTAATAGTGACCGCCATTTAGCAAGGTATGAGCCCAAAGTTTTAACGTTCCAAGAATCGATTTATCCGTATCATAACGACTTGGCTTGCGGACCAGCACTTCAGAGTGTGGTGTTTCTTTATTGCATCGCTGACAAAAGTGAGCAGCGGGAAAACCTGACATACGCATTTCCTTTTGATGATCAAACAAGGAGTTAAAGTGCCAAGTGAAATACGCGAGGTCAGAAATGAATATATTGGCAATGTGAATGTATCGTGAAGTGAAAAGATAGTTTACCGCGAGTGAGATCACTTACTTAATGCGTTCTGCCTTCGTATCAGGTACTATCTGTGACACGAATTTTTGGTGAGGCGAGGGAGAAATGCTAAAGGTTGCGATCAATGGATTTGGACGTATCGGTCGTAATGTACTGCGGGCAGTATATGAGAGCGGTAAACATCAACAAATTAAGGTTGTCGCTGTCAATGAGCTTGCACAACCGGAAGCAATGGCCCATCTTCTGCAATATGACACTAGTCATGGCCGCTTCGGAAAGAAAATCTCTCACGATCAAGAGCATCTTTATGTTCATCATGACAGTGGTGAATATGACCCCATTCGAATCCTTCACCTCGCTGAAATCGACCTGTTGCCATGGCGCGATCTAGAGGTCGATATTGTCTTAGACTGCACTGGCGTATTTGGCTCACAAGCGGATGGTTTAGCTCATATTGAAGCAGGTGCAGAGAAAGTCCTGTTTTCTCACCCTGGTGCAAATGACCTCGACAACACCATCATTTATGGCGTGAACCATGAAACGCTAAAAGGCGAGCATCGCATTGTTTCTAATGGCTCGTGTACGACGAATTGTATCGTTCCTATCATTAAAGTCTTGGATGAAGCCTTTGGCATTGAGTCGGGCACCATTACTACTATCCATTCATCAATGAACGATCAGCAGGTGATTGACGCTTATCATAATGATTTACGTCGTACTCGTGCTGCCAGCCAATCCATCATTCCTGTCGATACTAAGTTGCATAAGGGAATTGAAAGAATCTTCCCGAAATTTTCCAACAAATTCGAAGCCATTTCGGTTCGAGTTCCGACAGTTAACGTCACCGCGATGGATTTAAGTGTCACAATTAGTACAAATGTGAAAGTTAATGACGTAAATCAAACCATTGTTAACGCATCTCAGTGTACATTACGTAACATTGTTGACTATACTGAATCGCCGCTCGTTTCCATCGACTTTAACCATGATCCCCACAGTGCCATTGTGGATGGAACTCAGACTCGAGTGAGCAACGGGCAACTCGTAAAAATGCTTGTTTGGTGCGATAACGAATGGGGCTTTGCTAACCGGATGCTGGATACCGCTTTAGCAATGCAAGCTTCTTCACAAGTGGAGCCTTAATGGTGAGGAAGCGATGGAGAAATTTTTTATTTTAAGCCTTGAAATAAATCTGACGTATCTCCATATCAATAACCAGTTTGAAGAATTAACGGGCTTGGCAGGATTGCCGAGTTTTTAAAAACTTTAATTATTTAATATTTGAGAGGACACATCATGTCTGTAATCAAGATGACTGACCTGGATCTTGCAGGTAAACGTGTATTTATCCGTGCTGACCTAAACGTGCCAGTAAAAGACGGTAAAGTAACTTCTGATGCACGTATCATCGCATCTCTTCCAACTATCAAGCACTGTCTAGAAGCAGGCGCTAAAGTAATGGTTACTTCTCACCTAGGTCGCCCAACTGAAGGTGAATACGCTGAAGAGTTCTCTCTACAACCAGTAGTTAACTACCTAAACGACGCACTAGATTGCGAAGTTAAACTAGCGAAAGATTACCTAAACGGTCTAGAACTAAACGCTGGTGAGCTAGTTGTTCTTGAAAACGTTCGCTTTAACAAAGGCGAGAAGAAAAACGAAGAAGAACTGTCTAAGCAATACGCTGCTCTATGTGACATCTTCGTAATGGACGCATTCGGTACCGCTCACCGTGCACAAGCATCTACTCACGGTGTAGGCATGCACGCAGACGTAGCATGTGCGGGTCCTCTACTAGCTAACGAACTAGAAGCACTAGGTAAAGCAATGGACAAGCCTGCTCGTCCAATGGTTGCTATCGTAGGTGGTTCAAAAGTTTCTACTAAGCTAACGGTTCTTGAGTCTCTATCTAAAATCGCTGACCAACTAGTTGTTGGTGGTGGTATTGCTAACACATTCATCGCAGCTGCTGGCCACAACGTTGGTAAGTCTCTATACGAAGCAGACCTAGTTGAAACAGCTAAGAAGCTAATGGACGAGTGTGCAATTCCAGTAGCAACTGACGTTGCATGTGCGAAAGCATTCGACGAGAACGCAGAAGCTGAAATCAAGCACGTTTCTGAAGTACAAGACGACGACATGATCTTCGACCTTGGTCCAGATTCAACTGCTGAACTAGCAGAAATTTTGAAGAACGCTAAGACTATCCTATGGAACGGTCCAGTAGGCGTATTCGAATTCAAGAACTTTGAAGCTGGTACTAAAGGTATCTCTGACGCTATCGCATCTTCTGAAGGCTTCTCTGTTGCTGGTGGTGGTGACACGCTAGCGGCTATCGACAAGTTCGGTATCAAAGCTGACGTATCTTACATCTCTACTGGCGGCGGCGCTTTCCTTGAGTTCGTAGAAGGTAAAGTTCTTCCAGCAGTTGAAATGCTAGAAGCACGCGCTAAGTAATATTCAGTAAAGCGGGACTCCTCTCCCGCTTTCTTGTTTGCTGCAACGCGAGAGGAACTCTGCTAAAATAGCCTCAGTTGTGAGCAAACGTTTGCAAGATTTTCAATTTAACAAGTTTTGTTTATAAAACGACAGATAAATAGGATTACATCCATGTCTAAGATCTTCGACTTCGTAAAACCAGGTGTTATCTCTGGCGATGACGTTCAGAAAGTATTTGAAGTAGCAAAAGAGAACAAATTTGCTCTTCCAGCAGTTAACGTTGTTAACACTGACTCAATCAACGGTGTTCTAGAAGCTGCAGCGAAAGTTAAAGCTCCTGTTGTTGTTCAGTTCTCAAACGGCGGTGCTGGTTTCTTCGCTGGTAAAGGTGTGAAACTTGAAGGTCAAGGTGCACAAATCCTTGGCGCTGTAGCAGGTGCAAAATACGTACACGCAGTTGCTGAATCTTACGGCGTTCCAGTAATCCTTCACACTGACCATGCTGCTAAGAAATTGCTTCCATGGATCGACGGTCTGCTAGACGCTGGTGAAGAGTTCTTCGCTCAAACTGGTAAACCACTATTCTCTTCTCACATGATCGACCTTTCTGAAGAGTCTCTAGAAGAGAACATCGAAATCTCTGGCAAATACCTAGCTCGCATGGCGAAAATGGGTATGACTCTAGAGATCGAACTAGGTTGTACTGGTGGTGAAGAAGACGGCGTTGATAACTCTCACATGGACGCATCAGAGCTTTACACTTCTCCAGAAGACGTTGCTTACGCATACGAGAAACTAAACGCTATTAGCCCACGTTTCACTATTGCAGCATCTTTCGGTAACGTACACGGTGTTTACCAAGCAGGTAACGTTGTACTAACTCCAACTATCCTACGTGACTCTCAAGCATACTGTGCAGAGAAGTTCGGTATTGCACCAAACGCTCTAAACTTCGTGTTCCACGGTGGTTCAGGTTCATCTGAAGCTGAAATCCAAGAGTCTATCGGCTACGGTGTTATCAAAATGAACATCGATACTGATACACAGTGGGCAACTTGGGATGGTATCCGTACTTACTCTGCAGAAAACTTTGATTACCTGCAAGGTCAAATCGGTAACCCAACTGGCGAATCTGCGCCAAACAAGAAGTACTACGATCCACGCGTATGGCTGCGTGCTGGTCAAGCTTCAATGGTAGCTCGTCTAGAGAAAGCATTCTCTGACCTAAACGCAATCGACGTACTATAATTCGTCTTATTTGAGTTTCTAAAAACCCGCTCTTCGAGCGGGTTTTTTTATGTCTAATCAATGAGACAGCGACCATTCTCTTTCTTTTAGCAATTGATAACTCAATCAACTGCTATATGATCACCGCACTTCATATCCCTTCAGTTTTGGCGCAAATTTCGAAACCCAGCGCATTTCCGCACCAAGTGGCATAAAAGCAATTAAAAAGTGTGGCGAAATGTAAATCCATTGCGTACTCTGTAACATGCCAATATCGGAAAATTCTGATAAAGCTTTGTTTTGTAGGTCTTTGCGAAACTCTGACTTTGCAAAATTTCAGTTTTGAGATATTGTGCCAAAAATCTGACACTGTTCAGGAAAACAATAGGGATGTTGTTGTGAATAAGAACCTATAAAAAACAAGGTTCATAAGTTAACGGCAATTAGATTTTTATATCTTTATTTTGAGGATACGAATTATGGCAGGTGAATCGATGGGTATCGATACCTCTTTAACGGATGGTTTGAGCAAAGCGGAAACGTGGCTAAATAACAACTCAGATCTTCTTATTCAGTACGGTGTAAACATCATTTCTGCACTGCTGATCCTATTTATCGGTAACATTATCGTTAAAGCGGTAGCAAACAGCGTTTCAAAAGTGCTTGAAAAGAAACAAATGGACAAAGCGGTTGTTGAGTTTGTCAACGGTCTAGTTCGTTACCTTCTATTTGTTATTGTATTGATTGCGGCACTAGGTCGTGTAGGTGTTCAAACTGCATCTGTAGTTGCGGTAATTGGTGCGGCTGGTCTTGCTGTTGGTCTTGCTCTACAAGGCTCACTATCTAACTTTGCTGCTGGCGTGCTAATCGTTGCATTCCGTCCATTTAAGTCTGGTGACTATGTGGAAATCGGTGGTGTAGCTGGTAGTGTTGAAGCAATTCAAATCTTCCAAACTGTACTAAAGACACCTGACAACAAAATGGTTGTTGTGCCGAACTCATCAGTTATCGGCGGCGCAATCACTAACTACTCTCGCCACGCTACGCGTCGTGTAGACCTAGTTATCGGTGTTTCTTACAGCGCTGATCTTAAGCAAACTAAGCAAGTTATCCGTGACGTGCTAGAAAAAGATGAGCGTATCCTGAAAGATCCTGCAATCCAAATCGGTGTCCTAGCACTAGCAGACTCTTCAGTGAACTTCGTGGTTCGTCCATGGTGTAAAACGTCTGATTACTGGGATGTTTACTTCGATTCAACTCAAGCAATCAAAGAAGCGTTGGACGAAGCAGGCATCGAAATTCCATTCCCACAAATGGATGTTCATTTGAACAAAGTAGAAGCTTAATCCCTTCGATTGAGAACATGAAAAAGCGAGGCAATGGCCTCGCTTTTTTTATATCCGGATTTTCTAAAGTTCTAACAGAGTGTTACTGCCAGCGAGGAGCAGACGTTTAAGTTCGCTACCTGCAAAGCCAAAGGTTAATTCGGGTAAACCTGGCGTATAAAGCAACTCATCATGCTGGTAGAGTGCCGTGTCGACGATAATGGTGACATGCTCAGGTAAGCCAATAGGACAAACTGCGCCAGGTACACAACCTAGCTGCTCAATCATTTCATCGTCGCTGCAAATAGAAGGCCTTTTACCAGTCATAATTTTGATTTGTTTGGAGTCTAAACGAGAGTCTTTGTCAGTCAGGTATACTGCGTAACCTTGTCCTTTTAGCTTGAGAAAAAGGCTCTTAGTATGAGTGCCAGTCCAGCCGAGTTGTGCGGCAACTTTGACATCGGTTTCGAAGTCGAGAATGGCTTCATGTTGCCACTCTCGAAAGGGGATGGAGAGCGCGTTGAATCGCTCTCGATTGATTTGATGGATTTTTTCCAGTGACTCCATGTCGTGTTTCTTTCCTATTTATCTTTACCAGTATTTGGTGACTAACTCATTCGCAAGTACAAAAGCGATAGTAAACATCATAGTAGCAACCGCAATATCGATGCCTTTTTTCACTTTTGGTTTTGAGAGCGTTGGCCCCAATTTTGCCGCACCTAATGAGAGCGTGTAGAACCATACAAAGGAAGCCATGATGGTGCCCATAGCGAATGCGATGCGATCATTGCCTTCAAACTGACCACCAATTGAACCTAAGATCACTACGGTATCTAAGTACAGGTGCGGGTTCAACACTGTGACGGCAAGTGCGCCAAGAATTACGGTGCGACGGCCTCGTGCGACGACTTCACCATTCGATTCAGAGGCGTTTGCTGCTTTGAATGCACTTTTTAGTGACAGTAAACCGTAAACACTTAAGAAGGCAATACCACCTAAAGTGACTGAGGTAAGTAGGATTTCATTTTGCGAGAGAATCGCGCCGCCACCAAAAATACCGAGCGAGATAAAAATCATATCTAGGATGCTACAGATGGTCGCAGTCGTTAGATGATGTTGACGCTTAATGCCTTGGTTAAGTACATACGCATTTTGCGCACCGATTGGAATGATCATGGTCGCACCTAAACCGAATCCTTGTAATAACACCCAAAAGCTCACAACACACCTCAACATTAGTAATAGAACAATAGAGGAGGGGAAGATAAAGCTTTTCATTAAATAAGTATAATTAATGATTTTAATATATTATTAGCGTTACTTATTTAGTGCTGTTGGCGTTTATTAGGGAGGAAAAACACGTGCGAGGATTGGATTATAAATGGATAGAAGCGTTAGATGCGGTAGTTCATCAGGGCAGTTTTGACCGAGCTGCTGAGCACCTTTTTGTTTCGCAATCAGCCATTTCCCAACGTATCAAACAGCTTGAGAAGTACCTTGCCCAACCGGTACTTATACGTGAGCAACCGCCAAAGCCAACCCCAATTGGTAAGAAGCTACTCGGGCTTTATCGTCGCGTCAGGTTGCTTGAGCATGAAATCCTTCCTGAGCTAAAAAACGACACCACAACTCGCCCCGTTCAGCTCTCACTCGCGACTAATGCCGACAGCTTAGCAACGTGGTTACTACCGGCTTTACAAGATGTGATGAAGCATCGCCAAGTTGAACTTAAGTTGACGATCTACGGAGAATCACGATCGATTGAAAAGCTCAGAAGTGGTGAGGTAGCAGGGGCTATAAGTTTAGAATCACAAGCCATACCGAGTTGTCGAGCGGATTACCTAGGGCGCATCGATTATGTTTGTGTCGCTAACCCTGAGTTCTATCAGCGCTATTTTACCGAAGGCGTGAACAATCAAACGTTAGCTAAAGCACCAGCGGTTTCCTACGATCAGTACGATGATCTGCATAAGAAGTTTTTAACGGAGCACTTCAACGTCAGACCGGATAGTGTCATCCATCACAACATTAGTAGTTCTGAAGCTTTCCTCAAAATGGCGTTAGCTGGAGTCGCTTATTGCTTGATTCCTCGACTACAGATCACCGATGAACTGGAGAAAGGGGAGCTTATCGATATTACACCTGGCTTTTTGATGTCTTATCGCATTTATTGGCATCACTGGCAGTTGGAAACTGGAGTGCTGCAAGAGATATCGCAAGCAATTGTGAGTTACGCTCAAAAACACTTACCGCAATAAGTTCCCACTTCGCTCGCGTTTTGAGTCGAAATTACCATGAAGTTACACAGTCAAAGTTGTGTTAGAAGTCGCTTAAGGTGCTTGGATAATTGCCAGAAGTTTCTATGATGAGTCTATATACACTCCTGTTCATTGCTGTTTTATCTATTTGCGAATTCAAGACAGCAACTTATCTGCCATGGCTTTCATCGAGTCTATCGCCTTGAACTCAGGCAACTGGAGTGATCTTAGTCTTTCAATACGGATGGATTTGTCGAATGAAACTGTCTTCATGTTTACTTGCTTCAGCCCTAAGCCTTACTAGTATTTCTGTGTTTGCGAATGATGTGCCGAATTTTGCCCATTTATCAACCACTGGCTACGGTGAAGTTGTCGCGACGCCAGATATGGCGGCTTTTTCTGTAAAGGTTGTTGATACGACCATGACGGCAGAACAGGCGAAGCAATCTGTCGATAATACGGTTGATGAGTTTCTTAAGAGCTTAGCTGATGCCGGTTTGTCGAAAGACAATATTACTAGCTCAAATCTGTACCTTGCTCCTCAGTACCACTATCCTAAATCGGGTAAAGCGGAACTTGTGGGTTATCGAGCTTCACGCAGTATTGATGTGACTGTGAGTGATTTGGCGAACTTGAATGAGTACTTGGATATGGCGCTAAAGGCGGGCATCAACCAAGTTGACAACATTCAGCTTAAAGTAAGCAACCAATCTGAGTACCAACAAAAAGCACGCATGGCAGCGATTAAAGATGCACAAAGCAAAGCGGCTTCTTTAGCGACAGGTTTTGATAAGAAGTTAGGTGATGTGTGGCAGATTAACTACAACCAAATGCACGCACGCCCAGTATTGATGCGCTCTGTGGCGATGGATGCAAGAGAGAGTTCAAATAGCTATCAAGATTCAACGTTGGTGATTCGTGACCAAGTGGACGTCGTATACAGGCTTAAATAGTACAGATAACATTACGATTCATAGAATGAGAAAAGGCAGGGAAGTCCCTGCCTTTTTTGTATTTGCAAGTCAGTGATCAGTGAAGGATTCGGGCACGAATGGTGCCTTCGATGCCTTTTAATTTAACTAATGCTTCTGCTGCGCGAGAGGTTTCTACGTCAATCACTACGTAGCCGATCTCAGCTGCGGTTTGTAGGTACTGGCCGGCGATGTTGATGCCGTCTTCTGCGAAAATGGTGTTGATTTGCGTCAGGATACCAGGACGGTTTTTGTGGATGTGGAGTAGACGTGAACATTCACGATGCTCTGGCAGTGATACTTCTGGGAAGTTCACGCTCGACAGTGTTGAACCATTGTCTGAGTACTTCGCCAACTTACCCGCAACTTCTACACCAATGTTTTCTTGTGCTTCTTGTGTTGAGCCACCGACGTGTGGCGTTAGGATAACGTTGTCGAACTTCTGTAGTGGAGACTCAAACGCATCGGCGTTGGTTTTTGGCTCTACAGGGAATACGTCGATAGCTGCTCCAGAAATATGGCCTGATTCTAGGCTGTGGCATAGAGCCGGAATATCAACAACAGTACCGCGCGCCGCATTGATAAAGATAGCGCCCGGCTTCATGCGCGCGAACTCTTCCTCACCCATCATGTTCTTGGTTTCTGGCGTCTCTGGTACGTGCAAAGAAACGACGTCACATTTATTTAGTAACTCACTCATGGTGAGCACTTGTGTCGCATTACCTAGAGACAGTTTGTTTTCAATGTCGTAGTAGTAAACACGCATGCCTAGGTTTTCGGCAATGATACCTAATTGCGTACCAATGTGACCGTAACCAATGATGCCCAGACGTTTCCCGCGAGCTTCGTAAGAACTGTCTGCACTCTTTTTCCAAATGCCACGGTGCGCGAGTGCGTTCTTTTCTGGAATGCCACGAAGAAGCAACAGGATTTGACCTAGAACCAACTCTGCAACGCTGCGCGTGTTTGAGAAAGGTGCGTTGAATACAGGGATACCACGCACCGAAGCAGCGTTGAGGTCTACTTGGTTGGTACCAATACAAAAACAGCCAATCGCAACTAGCTTGTTCGCCGCATTGATCACGTCTTTCGATAGGTTTGTTCGGGAGCGGATACCGATGAAGTGTACGTCTTTTACTGCTTCAATCAGTTCTTCCTCAGAAAGGGAACCTTTGTGATATTCAATGTTGCTGTAGCCAGCTGCTTGAAGAACTTCAACTGAAGAAGGGTGGAGTCCCTCTAGCAAGAGGATCTTAATCTTTTCTTTTTCCAGTGAAACTTTGGCCATTTTTCTCGTCCTTAAAATGGAAAGGTGGGCTAATGTGGCGCACATAAAGCAAAACCATTAAAAAGGGGATAATTAACAGTTTTGTTGGAAGACAAACGTTTCCCTGTGCGTCTTCTGTTCAATAAAGTAACAAAAAATTTTTGCTTTGGGTAAGAAAATTACGGAATAAGGCATGCTTTTCTTAGAAAAAGAAAGAAAAAACGGCGCCCTAGGGCGCCGTCTGTAATGAAATAACAGAAAATTTAAGTCAACTAGTGACTTATTCTTCTATTTTTGCACCTTCTGGTGTGCCAGTGATAACCACATCTGCACCACGGTGAGCGAATAGACCCACAGTCACAACACCCGCGATGCCGTTGATCTTATCTTCCATCTCTTTTGGGTTAGTGATTTGCATGTTGTGTACGTCTAGGATCACGTTGCCGTTGTCCGTCGTTACGCCTTCACGGTATGCAGGGTCACCACCTAGTTTTACCAATTGACGAGCTACGTAAGAGCGTGCCATTGGGATAACTTCTACAGGAAGTGGGAATTGGCCCAGTACGTCAACTGCTTTTGTGCCGTCAACGATACATACGAATTTGTCTGAAATCGCTGCAACGATTTTTTCACGAGTCAATGCAGCACCGCCGCCTTTGATCATATCGCGTGTTGCATTGATTTCATCTGCACCATCAACGTAGACATCTAGCTTCACTACGTCGTTACACTCGAATACTTCAATACCAAGCTCTTTTAGGCGCTCAGTAGAAGCAATAGAGCTAGACACTGCACCTTTGATATCGTCTTTGATACTGCCTAGGGCATCGATGAAGTGATTCACGGTAGAGCCAGTACCAACACCGACAATGCTGTCTTTCTCAACATATTTAAGTGCTGCCCAACCAGCCGCTTTCTTCATTTCATCTTGAGTCATGCCAATCTCCTGAATAGATGTTCGTTAACGTTTGCGGCGTGATTATAGCGGGTAAGTTCTACTTTTCCCATTGCCAGATCTGGCTTGGAGTCACGATCTTAGGTAATGGGATGTCCCAACTCTCTGTTGGAAGGCGTTCGACATGCTGACAATCATGAGCAATGCCGATTGGCTTGGCGCCCTCGCCAGTACTAAACCAGCGTGAGAGTGTCCTGTCATAGTAGCCTCCGCCCATACCTAAGCGATGGCCGATACTGTCAAAACCAACTAATGGTGTGCAGATCAGGTCGAGATCTCGAACGGGCTTTAGGTAGGTGATATCGAGTTTGGGTTCTAAGATTCCATACTTATTAAACACCAACTGGTCATCGTTTACGTAATGAAGAAACAACAATTGGCCTTGCGAGAATGGGTGAATCACCGGTAGGTAAATCGACTTACCTTGTTGCCATAGCCACTCAATTAACGGTTTTGTATCGAGCTCTCCGTCGGCGGAAAGATAAATGGCGATGTGATCTGAAACTTGGATTTCTGGCAACTGTGAAAACTGTTTAATTAGATCGAGCCCTGCTTGAAACTGAGTATCACTGCACAGGCCGTTACGTTTTTCACGGATGAGTTTACGGAATTCTTGTCGAGATAGGTTTGACATAGAGAGGATACCCCAGGGTGCCGTTGAGGATTGTGGCCCTTGAACCAGCTGGTTCAAGGCGGATCAGCAATGATAACCGTAGGCTTCTCGGTGCATGCCAAGCTTGCTCAATAGCTATCAAGTACTAACCCTTCGGTATTGCTTATCGGCTCAGGGACTTAAATCCAACTGACGAACACCCCAGGGTAAATTTGGTATCTACTGCTGTCCTTGCGTTACATTCTTAAGTGCGTTCTCTAGCGACGCAGTGAGCTTTTCCATTCGCTCCGTAATTTCTTGTTGCTGACCGTTTGATTCGTATGACTTGGTATGCAATTCATGACAAATATTTAATGCAGCAAAAGTCAGTAGCTGAATTTCATTGGTTACCTTAGTACGGTCTGTCATCTCTTTCAATCGACGATCGAGATCTTTAGCCGCTGTAATCAGTGACTCTTCTTGACCCGGTGGACAATTCACTCGTGTCATTTTTCCAAGGATTTCAACGTCGACCGCTTGATTGCTCATGATGAATAAACTCTATATTCGCGCTATCTAAGGTATTGCTTTGTACAACTACCGAGGAGGAAACTATAGGAAAACCGCTATTAAGATTCAAGCATTTCCCACCCTAGATAGAAAAATGGTGAAGTGATCACACAGGAATTGGACAAATTGAGTAAATGCTGTCCAAATTTGAATTTGATAGCCGTTTCAGCCGAGTAGGCTTGATGGTAGGATAGAACGATACATTATTACGCAAGAATGAGCCCAGTTATGAGTGAAATCACCCTTCCAGAATATCAATCTATTGCTGTTGAACTTAAATCCGCAAGCATTGCAGTGACGCCTGCTGAGTTACACGGGTTACTTGTCGGCATGCTAAGTGGTGGATTGGCGATTAACGATCAAACCTGGCAACCAATTTTGTTTGATTACACCAATGATGGCATGGGGTGGCCAACTACTGCACTGGCTTTTGCACAAAGCATTTTTAAAGTGACGGTAAATGAGTTGACAGGCACCTCGATGGAATTGTCTCTGTTGTTGCCTGATGAGCCAGGTGAAGAAGGCTTGTTCGCATTGGCTGATGGCCTATCTGATTTCGTTAACCATTTTATCTCAGGTTTGGGATTAGCTGGTATCGCCATGAATAAAGCGTCTGACGATGTGAAAGAGGCGTTAGCAGATCTTGAAGAGATCGCTAAGTTAGGCATTGATGAAGATGACGACCTAGGTGAGCAAGCTCAATTGCTAGAGCAAGTAATCGAACACGTCAAAGCATGCGTATTAACTATTCATGCCGAGTTTGGCGCTCGTCCTGAAAGCAACGATAGTAAACCGACGATTCACTGATCGTCAGTACCATTAATTGAATAGTTTCTAGAGGTTAGCATGAGGCAATATGACGTTGTAATTGCTGGTGGAGCCATGGCGGGAGCCACACTTGCTTTAGCGATAGATCGCTTATCGAAAGGACAACTTCGTGTTGCCGTTGTTGAACCGTTTAAAGCGCAATCTAATGAGCACCCTGGTTTTGACTCTCGTTCCATTGCCTTATCCTACGGGACCGTCAACACCTTACGCCATTTGCAGTTGTGGGCGGCGGTTGAGCCTTTTGCAACTCCAATAGAGCACATTCATGTGTCCGATCGTTCTCATGCGGGGATGACTGAGATTACCAAGCACGAAGTTGGTGTTGAAGCACTTGGTTACGTAGTGGAACTCGCCGATGTTGGTCGCGTCTATCAAGAGCTCTTAGATAAGAGTGAGGCGATCAGTCTGTTTTGCCCGGATTCGGTCGTGAACATCGAGCGTGAGCAAAACAAAGCACACATTGAGCTGACGAGCGGTGAGAAGCTGGAAGCTAAGTTGCTCGTTGCTGCCGATGGCGCAGTATCGCAATGCTGTCAGCAAATCGGTTTAGAGTTGTCTGAGCATGATTTTGACCAAGTGGCAGTGATTGCGAATATCGTGACGCAAGAGCCTCATCAAGGTCGCGCTTTTGAACGCTTTACCGAGAATGGCCCAGTCGCACTGCTGCCGATGAGTGACAACCGCATGTCGTTGGTGTGGTGCCTGCGTCCTGAAGAAGCGCAGACCGTGGTGAACTTATCTGACGCGGAGTTCCTTGAGCGTTTGCAGAACGATTTTGGTTGGCGTTTAGGTGCGATGCAGAAAGTCGGACAACGCGCGAGCTATCCGCTTCTTCTGCGTCATCGTAAGCAGAACATTTCGCACCGCTTTGCTATTGTCGGCAATGCCGCACAAACGCTTCACCCGATTGCTGGGCAAGGCTTCAACCTTGGTATTCGTGATGTGGCATCGTTAGCGGAAGAGGTTGTTAAGCAAACTGAAGACGCGGGTCGTTACCAAGGCTTAATGCGATTTAGCCAGCGCCGTGAAGATGATCGCAGCGAAACAATTTGGCTAACTAGCTCTCTCGTGCATATTTTTTCAAATGATTTACCGGCGATGCGAATTGGGCGTAACCTCGCTCTCGCAACGATGGATAACCTTTCTACTTTTAAGCAGCCGCTGCTACGCCACACGCTTGGTCTAGTGAAACGATAAACGGCAACGAATTAGGTAACAAAAGCAATGATGCAAAGTGTAGATATCGCCATCATCGGCGGTGGTATGGTTGGATTGGCGTTGGCTGCCGCTTTTAAAGACAGTGACCTACGTGTTGCTGTTATTGAAGGCTCTGTGCCGGACGATACGTTGAGTGAACTACCGGACGTTCGTGTATCAGCGCTAAGTCGCTCTAGTGAAACGATGTTGCGTAAACTCGGAGCTTGGCAAGGTATCGAGCAACGTCGTGCTTCTCCGTATTATGCAATGGAGGTATGGGAGCAAGACAGCTTTGCTAACATCGCGTTTGATGCGCAAAACATGGCTCAGCCAGATCTTGGCCATATTGTTGAAAATCGCGTAATTCAATTGGCGTTGCTAGAGCAAGTTCAAAAGCTGGATAACGTGACGCTGTTTATGCCTGCACGTTGTGCAACGTTAGCGGTTGGTGAGCAAGAAAGTTGGCTCACGCTAGACAATGGTCAGGCCATGACTGCTAAGTTGGTTGTTGGCGCCGATGGTGCAAACTCTTGGCTGCGTAATCAAATGGATATCCCACTAACGCATTGGGATTACGGCCATAGTGCGCTTGTCGCGAACGTGAAAACCGCTGATCCACACAACAGCGTTGCGCGTCAGATCTTTACACCGCAAGGTCCATTGGCTTTCCTTCCGATGTCTGAACCGCACATGTGTTCGATTGTTTGGTCTACCGAACCAAATCGTGCCGAGCAACTGCTGGCGATGAATGAGCAAGAGTTCAATAAGGCATTAACTAGCGAATTTGATGTGCGTTTAGGTTTGTGTGAAGTAGTTGGTGAACGTGCGGCGTTCCCGCTTAAGATGCGTTATGCGCGTGACTTTGTGGTTGAACGCGTGGCGTTAGTTGGCGATGCAGCACACACCATTCATCCACTAGCAGGGCAGGGTGTGAACCTTGGTTTATTGGATGCTGCGAGCTTAGCGCAAGAAGTGTTGGCGCTTTGGAAGCAAGGGCAGGACATTGGCACCAAACGTAACCTGCGCGGTTACGAGCGTTGGCGTAAAGCGGAAGCTGCGAAGATGATTGCTGCGATGCAAGGCTTCCGTGACCTGTTCTCTGGTGAGAATCCTGCTAAAAAGCTGGTACGTGGAATTGGTTTGAGTTTAGCTAGCCAGCTACCAGGAGCAAAAGACGAGATAATGAAACGCGCATTGGGTTTGAAAGGCAATTTGCCGGAACTTGCGCGTCAATAACGAGCTTATTGCTCGACGAATAGAAGACACAAAAAAGGCTGGTTAATCCAGCCTTTCCTTTACATCGATGTTGTCGCTAAGCGTATGCGCATCTGAGCTTCATAATCTCTTGGTTAATTTCTTTAACCGCTTGAAAGTGGCGTCTTTCCGCTTTCTCTGGCAGCATTAATTTTCCATTATCAAACTCAAATTTACCGACTCCGTAAATATAAATTCTTCCTTTAAAAAGACGACTTATGTGTTTAGCAATCATACCTGGTGTATAGCGCTTAAACAGTCTCATATTTACTTTTCCTTATCTCTTACCTAGCTCAGTTATCTTACGTTTTTGGCGTAAAAATTATTGTGACAGCAATGGTATTAAGTACAGATGAGTTGTATCGCTTTAGAGATTTGTGCTGCCATAGACAAATTGACAGGGTCATATCTCAAATAGCGTGAGGATTACCTCAAAAAAACACTAGCGAAGGAACCGTTCCTTATCTCCTTCTGTTGTTACGTGGTGCATTAAGCAACTGTTTTGTTACAGAATTAAGAATAGAAGGAAAATAATTGTTTGCTAAATGTTTTTACTCAATTGATTGCATTTTTATCGTTTTGCCGGATTAAGGGCTTAATACATGGCTTTCATCGAGTTAGAGGGAAGAGGCGCAGAAAAGTTCCGTATAAAAAAAAGCCCGCTTCGGCGGGCGAATAGTCACAGATGCATTACACAAAAGTGGACGACTGACTGTGTGGCAGAGGCCAATTCAGTCAGCAGTTTCACTTTATGTTGATTAAGTCGTTGTTGAAAACTTAACCAACAAATTCAGCATATACGAGTTTATTACGCGTGACTATTTATGTTTCAAGAATGATTAAAAATTCCACTTTGTATGTTGGGAGATATGAGTGAGATCACGTAGGTGTGAGAAAGCCTGCATGTTATTACATTTTTACGAAGGTTAACGGCAGATATCGGCCAAGGTTGGTTGGCACAATTGCAGTAAATCATCGATAGATAATGCTAATCCAGCCATACGATCACCACTGCTGATAGTGATTTCTTTTTCTTCAAGCAAACTTGGGTCAAATACGATCGGCATGTAGCGTTTTAAGAGTAGTGGCGTGACAGTACCAATCTTGTATCCGGTAATCGCTTCTACGTCGGCTTGATCAACACACGTCATGCGACGGCACTGCAGTAATGCGCGCACCTTCTTTGGATCAACGCTACGATCACCTGGTGCACAAGCAAGCGCATATTGGTTTCCCATATCACGCAAAAGAATCGCTTTGACCATTTGAGAAGGGCGAATGCCGCGTTGTTGCGCGGCATCCTCAATGGTTGTTGCTGGCCTTTGATGAGGAAGAAGGCGGTACTCGATGTTTTGGTCCGCCAAAAACTGCATCAAAGGGGTATGAATGGTATTACTCATCGTCAAGGCTGTACGGCAGTGCTGCGATTTCCCATTCACATTCTGGTTGGTCAACCAAGCGCAGACGAGTGTCATCATCTAGGTTGTTTGGCAATACAATGAGACCCATCGCTTGGTTGTCGCTGAATTGGTAATACGTGAGCAAGGCGCCTACTGAACGCCAGTTTTCACCGACACTACGTTCCAATTCGATCGCACCTTCACCTAAGATTTCAACGGTTACACCTTTAACAATGTACATTGCACGTTTGTTGGTGCCGCGATATTTCGCGCGCGCTACAGTTTCTTGACCTGTGTAGCAGCCTTTCGTAAAGCTTATACCACCAAGCGCTTGTACGTTTAGTGCTTGTGGAATGTGTTCGTTTTGCGAGTCTGCTGCCACGTATGGCAGTGCTGCCTCAATATCGAAACGGGTCCAAAGCTCGTGGGTTGTCAGTGTTGCTTGGCTATCTTCCACTAATGATTGTGCTGCTTCTGCTGTAAGCGCAAGCAACCAGCGATTCAGAGCGACTTTGACCGCAGTGCCGCCTTCAATCGCACGCACGTCGCCAGAATCAGCATTTAGCGTTGAGATGAATGCATCTGCATTCTTACCAGCAACACCCAGTACCACGTCGCTTGACTCTTCGATGGTCACTTTTGAGAACACTGCGTACTTTTTAATTTCTTTCAGTTCCACTTCAATTGCTGATTTCGGCTGAACCATTGAGTAGCCATCGTTATGGTGGAATAGGCGGAAGACACTCCACACTTTACCTTTCGCGTCACAATGTGCTCCCAACATTGATTGGTCTTTCTCAAGAGAAACCACATCGCAGGTAACTTGACCGTGTAGGTATGACTTTTTGTCGTCCCCGACCATGGTGATCATGCCCAGGTTATCCAATAGCGAGATAGACAGCTCCGGTAGCGCGTCTTGTGTCGATAGGTTCAGTGGTGAAAAGCGAGTTTGCCATTCCATGAGTACGATGCCTTTTGAAGATATTTTTCAGCTATGTTAATTGCAGATTCGACATTTGTCAGCACTCAATATATCCACTCAATTTTAAGGTGTTTGGCTCAACTGAACGTTTGTTTATTAAATGCGATCAGGATTTGCAGTGACTTGGCTACATATTGTGACCCGCACACTAGTGGCGTAGAACATCCCTTGTTACACTCCGCACTAAGAACAAGACATCTATGAAGGAATACTGAATGTACACTGCGGAAGAAAAGGCGCGTATTAAATGGGCTTGTCGTCGTGGCATGCTTGAGCTTGACGTGGTGATTATGCCGTTTTTTGAAGAGTGCTTCGATGCACTAGGTGAGCAAGAGCAACGTGATTTTGTTTCGTTGCTAGAATGTGATGATCCAGATTTGTTTACTTGGGTCATGGGGCATGGTCGCAGCGAAAACCTTGGTCACGCTTCGATGGTTGATAAAATTGTCGCACACAACCTCAGCAAGGTTCGTTAACCTTACTGTTTCTAAATCTCTAAACGCCCAAGCGCTGCATTACTTGATTCTTTTCGGTTTAGCTTGGGCGGTTATCTTCTCTGATATTCCACTCGTCTTATCTAGTTATCTGTTACTACTGATCTATCGTTGCCATACCCAAGGTGGATTCGTCATGCCGTCAACTGTCGGGAATTGGTATTTTCATCGTGATGGAACGGTTCGAAATGACGCTCAAACTTCACTGTTATCAGGAGTCGATCTTTCCGCTTCTGTTTTCAAGGTGACGTTCAAGTTGGTATCTGGGGATAAGGTGACCGTTTGGCGAGACAGTTGTGATGATGTGTCGTATCGTCAATTGAATATGATATTGCGTCAATGGAAAATGGGAGCCGAAGCTCCCATTTGATATCGTGTCTGACTCTTTCTTATTTGGCGTCAGATTTACTTGTTTGGTGTTAGGATCGTCGGTCCACTATTCTCTTGTTGGTTTGGATAATCCAAGGTGTAGTGTAGGCCGCGGCTTTCTTTACGCTGCATCGCACAACGCACCATCAGTTCAGCTACTTGAAGTAGGTTACGCAGTTCTAGCAAGTTGTTTGAAACACGGAAGTGGCTGTAGTATTCATGCGTTTCTTGCTGAAGCATTTGAATACGGCGTAGTGCGCGTTCTAAACGTTTGTCCGTGCGAACAATGCCCATGTAATCCCACATAAACAAGCGAAGCTCATGCCAGTTATGCTGGATGATAACCTCTTCATCACTGTTGGTGACTTGGCTTTCATCCCAACAAGGTACTCGGGGTGCTAATTCGACCTTCGTGTGGTGCTTTAGGATATCTTTGGCGGCTGACCATGCGTAGACCACGCACTCAAGTAGTGAGTTTGAAGCCATGCGGTTTGCACCGTGTAGACCGGTGTAACTGACTTCGCCAATGGCATATAGATTCTTCAAGTCCGTATTGCCGTTTTGATCGACCATCACGCCACCACACGTGTAGTGTGCGGCTGGAACAATTGGGATCGGCTCTTTGGTCATATCGATGCCAAGATCCATCAAACGAGAGTAGATGGTTGGGAAGTGCTTGGTAATGAATTCCGCAGGTTTGTGGCTGATGTCTAAATACATGCAGTCTGCACCTAGGCGCTTCATTTCAAAGTCGATGGCACGTGCGACGACATCACGCGGCGCAAGTTCTTTACGCTCATCAAAATCCGGCATAAAGCGTGAGCCATCAGGGCGTCGCAGATAGGCACCTTCACCACGCAAGGCTTCTGTGAGTAGGAAGTTACGTGCTTCTGGGTGGAACAGGCAAGTAGGGTGGAATTGGTTGAATTCCATATTTGCGACACGGCAGCCTGCGCGCCAAGCAATCGCGATACCGTCACCAGAGGAAACGTCAGGGTTTGACGTATATTGGTAAACTTTGGAAGCGCCACCAGTCGCAAGAACAACAAATTTAGCGCGAACGGTTTCTACCTGTTCTTCATTTCGGTTCCAAATATAAGCGCCAATGATCTTGTTTTTGTCGCCGCCGACTTTATCTTCAGTGATTAAATCCAGAGCATTGTGACGTTCAAGAACATGAATGTTTGGGTGGCTGTGGGCGTTGTCTTGCAGTGAGGTTTGCATCGCCATACCTGTTGCATCCGCAGCATGCAAAATTCGGCGTCGACTGTGACCACCTTCGCGAGTTAAGTGGTAACGAGGTTCTTCATCAGAGTCATCGTCCTCACGATCAAACGGTACACCACCATCAATCAACCATTGCACGCATTCTTTTGAATTCTCAGCGATAAACTTAACCGTTTCTTCATCGCAAATGCCATCACCAGCAATTTGTGTATCTTCAACGTGAGACTCGATGGTGTCAGATTCATCGAAGACCGCAGCGATACCACCTTGCGCGTAAAACGTCGCGCCTTCGCTGCGTGGGCCTTTACTCAACACCATCACTTTACAGTGGTTTGCTACGCGCAAAGCTAACGACAAGCCTGCGGCGCCACTCCCTACCACTAACACATCACATTCATGTTCACGATTCGTGTTCATATTACTTTTACAATCCCAAGCTAAGGTAACAAGGCTACCTTGTGTATATTTTGCACACCATGTGCATCCATTAACGCGACATCCGTCGCTAAGGGCTAAGTTGGGAGGTATCTAAATCACCGCAACTCTGGTGACTTGTGCCACTCTTATTTTTGCATGTCGATGACATGCGCATGCTTCCTGAGTTTTATTTTAAACGCGTTGTTCAGATAGCCATTAGCCGTGCCAACAAAAAGTAATAGTTTGTCAATGCCATTGCTTTTCTAGGCTCTACCCAGCACAATCTGGGACAGAGATCATCCATTATACCCATTTCCCCATCACTATGCTCGCTTGTCAAAACGAGACGTAATTCAGACGTGGTGAGGGATTTGGCTAGTGACATCACACTGTGAAAAAACAATGACAAAAAATTTGAGAAACCATGGAACTTTCTCATTCACGTCGGAGTCACAATAGTGCTCAAGTAAGCAGTGGTGTCAATACTACGTTTTGCATAATTAGTACCCATATCTGAGAAGAGTAGGGGCATAACAAATAGGAGTATCCGCTCGAATGAACGAGCAGCTGACCGATCAAGTATTGATTGAGCGAGTTCAGAATGGAGATAAGCAAGCATTCAACCTGCTGGTAACGAAGTATCAGAACAAGGTATGTAATCTTATTTCCAGATACGTAAGTAATCCTGGCGATGTTCCAGATGTAGCACAAGAAGCGTTTATCAAGGCTTACCGAGCTATCCCTAGCTTTCGCGGGGAGAGTGCGTTTTACACTTGGCTGTATCGCATTGCAGTGAATACTGCGAAGAATCATATCGTTGCTCAGGGTCGTAGACCGCCTGCGACGGACGTTGATGCTGAAGATGCTGAATTTTACGAAACAGGTAATGCATTGAAAGAAATTTCGAACCCTGAGAACTTAACGTTGTCCAAAGAATTGCAACGGGTAGTGTTCAGCGCAATCGAAGCCTTACCTGAAGATTTAAAAACGGCAATGACTCTGCGTGAGCTTGATGGCTTAAGCTATGAGGAAATTGCTGAAGTAATGGATTGCCCGGTGGGAACGGTACGATCACGTATCTTCCGTGCTCGTGAGGCGGTGGAAAAGAAAATCAAACCTCTTTTACAGCGCTAGTACAAGTGATAACTATGGTGAAAACAATGGCTGACAAAGAAAAACTTTCAGCTCTCATGGATGGAGAATTGGTCGATAAGGCTTTAATTCAAGAATTAGAGCAAGACCAAGAAAGCCGTGACGCTTGGCAGAACTATCATCTTATTGGTGATGTGATGCGAGGCGAAGCGCCAGCAAAACCTGAGTGGAATATTGCTGAAAGCGTGGCGTTAGCGTTAGAAGACGAGCCAGTGCATCGTGCTATCGATTCACGCAGTGCTAACGTTATTTCAATTAATGACGCGCCAAAAGAGTCGCAACCAGAGCCACAAAAAGCCAAGCGCCAGTTGCCTGCATGGCTAACTCAGTTTGGTCAGGTTGCCGTTGCTGCGTGTGTGTCACTTGCCGTGATTTTAGGTGTGCAACAATACGGTGGTAGCGACCCAATGTCGCCACAAGCCGATCAACTTCCTGTGCTTCAAACAGTGCCATTTGCTGGCAGTGCAGAACCAGTAAGTTTGACTCGTGAGTCCGTTGAGCGCTCGGTTGGCGAAGCAAATATGCAAGAGCAACGTAAACGTGTTCATGCTATGCTTCGTGACTACGAATTGCAGTTAAGAATTAACAGTGATGCGTCTCAGCAAGATGCAAATCTGACTCCGGATATTGAATGAAAAAATTTCTGATCAGCGCTTGCGCTCTGTTCAGTCTGATGTCTACTCAAGCCTTTGCTGGTGATAAACCAGCGGAGGCTTTATTGCATCAAATGAGCGAGGCGAGCAAAAATTTAAGCTACGAACTCTCTTATATCCTCATCAAAAAGAACAGCATTGAACCTTTGCTGTACCGTCATGCGACTCACGATAAAGATCAGTACGCACATCTTGTGTATTTGAGTGGTCCAGTTCGTGAAGTAATTCGTCGTGGTACTGAAGTGAGCTACATCGAAACCGGCGCAGAGCCGTTTACGATTGAATCTGGCAAGATGGTCGCACCAATCATGCCGATGCTGAACACCAATATCGATGAATTGAACCTCTATTACGATTACGTCAAAGTCGGTCGTGCTCGTGAAGCTGGCGTTCCGACTCAGGTGCTACGTATTGTGCCTAAAGACGGCTTGCGTTATTCGTACGTACTTTGGATTGATGAGAAAAGTAAGTTACCACTGCGTGCTGATCTGGTTGACCGTGATGGAGAAATGCTAGAGCAATACCGTACGATCTCATACTCGGTGAATCCAAAAATTGGCGAGTTGATGAGTGGTTTGGCGGATGTGCAGTTGCCAGCAGTATTGACGATGCCTAAAGGTGATATCGGTACGAGTGACTGGAACGTAGGTTGGATTCCTGAAGGTTTCCACCCAAATGAGCTAAATCGCTACCGAATGGCAGTGACCGACCAAATGGTTGAAAGCCAACTTTACTCGGATGGTTTATTCAGTTTCTCTGTTTATGTCGCCAGCAAAGATGAGCATTCGCTGAAAGGTCAGCTGGTTCGTCAAGGTCGTCGTACTTTGCATAGCTTTGTAAGTGGTAATCATGAAATCTCTGTTGTGGGTGATATTCCACCGGCAACTGCTCAGCGTATTGCACAATCTGTTACGTTTGATGCAGCAAAGAGTAAAGCGCAATGATGACCGCATTAGCAACCGTGACGGGTGTCCATCGTCACGGTCAGCAATACGATATTGATTTAAGCTGCGAGCAACAGACCAGTTGTAGCAGCTGTTCTTCGCAAAAAAGCTGTGGCACTGGCGTGGTTACTAAAGCAATTGGTAACAAAACATTAGCATGGCATCTGCGTACAAAAACATCCGTCAAAGTTGGTCAGGTGGTAGAAATCGGCTTTCCTGAGTCGAGCCTGATCAAATCCGCAATGGCGGTTTACCTTCTTCCTCTGTTTGGTCTGATTTTTGGTGCCGTGATTGGCAACTTCCTTCTTGTGCCTTTAACTGCAGGCGGCGAGGGCATTACCATCCTAGCTTCGGTTTTGTTCGCTGCTGGTGGTATGTGGCTCGCTAAACGTGTGTCACGGCCTTTAGAAGATGAATCAAAACGCCAAGTTACCCTCATTCGAGTTCTCGGTGAGCCTATCCAATAAGTACGTACCTCGAGGTTGCTAAGGTATATACTTTAAATAAGGTGCGCCCGTTAACGAAATTGGGTAGAATCTGCCAACTTGATTGAAATGCCGTCAGCTGATGGCTTTCTTACTGTCCCTATTTGTAAAGAGTTAGTCACCCTAAATCTATGAAGCACATTCGTAACTTTTCGATTATCGCCCACATCGACCATGGTAAGTCGACCCTATCAGACCGTCTAATCCAAGTATGTGGAGGATTAAGCGATCGTGAAATGGCCGCACAGGTTCTGGATTCTATGGATCTTGAACGTGAGCGTGGTATCACCATTAAATCTCAGAGTGTAACGTTAAACTACACTGCTAAAGACGGTGAAACCTACCAGCTGAACTTCATCGATACTCCGGGACACGTTGACTTTGCGTACGAAGTATCACGCTCTCTAGCCGCTTGTGAAGGCGCGCTATTGGTGGTTGACGCAGGTCAAGGTGTAGAGGCTCAAACGCTTGCTAACTGTTACACCGCGATCGAAATGGATCTAGAGGTTGTGCCAATCCTTAACAAGATTGACCTACCTGCCGCTGATCCTGAGCGCGTAGCAGAAGAAATTGAAGAAATCGTTGGTATCGATGCAATGGAAGCTACTCGCTGTTCTGCGAAAACAGGTATCGGTGTAGATGACGTTCTAGAAAACATCGTATCAGCAATTCCAGCACCAGAAGGTGATCCTGAAGCACCACTTCAAGCATTGATCATCGATTCATGGTTCGATAACTATCTTGGCGTTGTTTCTTTGGTTCGTATTAAAAACGGCTCACTGAAGAAAAACGACAAGATTAAAGTAATGAGCACAGGCCAAACTTGGGGTGTAGACCGTCTAGGTATCTTCACACCTAAGCAAGTCGATACTGATGTTCTTAATACTGGTGAAGTAGGTTGGGTAGTTTGTGGTATCAAAGACATCCTTGGTGCTCCTGTTGGTGATACGCTAACCCTAGCGAAAAACGGCAGTGAGAGCCCTCTACCTGGCTTTAAAAAAGTAAAACCTCAGGTATACGCGGGTCTATTCCCAGTATCATCTGATGATTACGAAAACTTCCGTGACGCGTTAGGCAAATTGAGCCTGAACGATGCATCGTTGTTCTATGAGCCAGAAAACTCAGCGGCACTAGGCTTTGGTTTCCGTTGTGGTTTCCTTGGCATGCTGCACATGGAAATCATCCAAGAGCGTTTAGAGCGTGAATACGATCTAGACCTGATTACAACAGCGCCTACTGTAGTCTACGAAGTCGTAGAAACTGACGGTACGCTACTTTATGTTGATAGCCCGGCCAAACTGCCAGCGGTAAACGACATTGAAGAAATTCGCGAGCCTATCGCACGTTGTAATATTCTTGTGCCATCGGATTACCTTGGTAACGTAATCACACTGTGTGTAGAAAAGCGTGGTACTCAGGTTGATATGGTTTACCACGGCAACCAAGTTGCTGTGACGTACGATATCCCAATGGCAGAAGTTGTTCTGGACTTCTTTGACCGTCTGAAGTCAACTTCACGCGGCTACGCATCTTTGGATTACAACTTCCAACGCTTTGAAACATCGAACATGGTACGTGTAGATGTACTTCTGAATGGCGACAAAGTAGATGCGCTAGCACTGATTACGCACAAAGATCAGTCTCAGACTCGTGGTCGCCAGTTGGTTGAGAAGATGAAAGAATTCATTCCTCGTCAGATGTTTGATATCGCGATCCAAGCGGCAATCGGTAACCACATCATTGCTCGTTCTACTGTGAAACAGCTACGTAAGAACGTAATCGCGAAATGTTACGGTGGTGACGTGAGCCGTAAGAAGAAACTTCTGAAGAAACAGAAAGAAGGTAAGAAACGTATGAAGCAGATCGGTAACGTAGAGCTGCCTCAAGAAGCGTTCCTAGCGATTCTTCACGTTGGTAAAGACTAGAGTTGAACTATCTCTTACTCTTGTCTGTCATAAGACGTTAGATAGTAAAATAAGTGAAAGGGTTTCGGCTCTTTCACTTTCGTATTTTTAGATAAGGGAATTTAATGGCGAATACATTCTCACTGATTCTAGTTATCGTGACTTTGGTAACTGGCGTAGTTTGGCTACTGGAAAAGCTGGTGTTTGCGAAAAAACGTCAAGCGAAAGTAGAAGAGATTCAAGCACAGACAGCTAATGGCCTAGACGCGGTAACACTACAGAAAGTAGAACGTCAGCCATGGTGGATTGAGAATAGCGTGTCTATTTTCCCTGTAATTGCATTCGTTCTTGTATTGCGTTCTTTTATCTATGAACCGTTCCAAATTCCTTCAGGCTCAATGATGCCCACCCTACTAGTGGGCGACTTTATTCTGGTGGAGAAATACGCTTACGGATTGAAAGATCCTGTTTGGCGTCATCAGCTAGTGGAAACTGGCAAACCAGAGCGTGGTGATATTGTGGTATTCAAATACCCACCTCAACCAAATATTGACTACATTAAACGTGTTGTTGGCTTACCTGGCGATACGGTTCGTTACTCAAGTGACAAGCAAGTGTGTATTCAATCGCAAGGTGATTCGGTTTGTAAGCCAGTTAAATTGAGCAATGTTGAAGAAAGTCCGTTCATCCAAAACGGTATTCCTCTGATTCAGATGAATGAAAAACTGGGTGAAGTGGAACACCAAATCTTGGTTAACCCATTAGCTCGTGACCGTGTGCAGAACTACCAGCCACGTCCAGGAGTTAACGAATGGGTTGTACCGCAAGGTCAGTACTTTGTTATGGGTGATAACCGTGATAACAGTGCTGATAGCCGTTACTGGGGCTTTGTTCCAGAAGCAAACTTAGTGGGTAAAGCTGTCGCGATTTGGATTAGCTTCGAGTTTGATCGTGGCGCAGACAGCGTTCTACCTTCATGGATTCCAACTGGTGTGCGTTTTAACCGCGTCGGTGGTATTCACTAACCATTACATATCGAGAGAGTATGAATTCTCCAATTGATAAACTAGAGAGAAAGCTCGGCTACCAATTTAAGGATGCTGGGCTTATCAACTTGGCGCTGACTCACCGCAGCGCCAACAGTAAGCATAATGAACGTCTTGAGTTTCTGGGCGATTCAATTTTAAGTTTTGTCATCGCTGATGATCTGTACCATCGTTTCCCGAAAGTGAACGAAGGTGACATGAGCCGTATGCGCGCTACTTTGGTACGTGGGCACACATTGGCGGAACTGGGTCGTGAGTTCGATCTAGGAGATTATTTAAAATTAGGTCCAGGTGAATTGAAGAGTGGTGGATTCCGCCGAGACTCTATTCTAGCCGATGCGGTAGAAGCCATTATTGGTGCGATTTACCTTGATAGTGATATTGAAGCCGTGCGCGGTATTGTACTGAGTTGGTACAACTCGCGTCTTGAAGCCATCAAGCCTGGCGTATCACAAAAAGATCCAAAAACTCGCCTACAAGAGTTCCTGCAAGGCAGAAGAAAACCACTGCCTGTCTACACAGTGACTAATATTAAAGGTGAAGCGCACAACCAAGAGTTCACGGTTGAGTGTGACGTAGCAGGTGTGGATAAGCCTGTCATTGGTAAAGGCACCAGCCGCCGCAAGGCAGAACAAGCGGCTGCTGAAACAGCACTTGAGCAATTAACAAATGGCTGATAACGAATTCGATATCGATGCATTTTTTGCATCAAACGGTGAAGTAAGTTCACCAGAAAACCAGCACTGTGGCTTTATTGCGATTGTTGGTCGCCCAAACGTTGGTAAATCGACGCTTCTAAACAAAATTCTTGGTCAGAAGATTTCGATTACATCTCGTAAACCGCAAACGACTCGTCACCGCATCATGGGTGTGGACACTGACGGCGATTACCAAGCGATCTACGTAGATACACCAGGACTTCACATTGAAGAGAAGCGTGCGATCAACCGTTTGATGAACCGTGCGGCGAACTCATCGCTCAGTGATGTAAACCTAGTATTCTTCTTGGTTGATGGTACGCACTGGACCAAAGACGACGAGATGGTGCTGACTAAGCTTCAAAAGTCGAACTTCCCTGTAGTACTTTGTGTGAACAAGGTAGACAATGTCCAAGATCGTAACGAAGTGATGATGCACATGGCCGACATGTCTAAGAAAATGGACTTTGTTGACGTTGTGCCAATCTCTGCGAAACAAGGCAAGAACATCGACGTACTACGTAAGCACGTTCGCGATCACTTGCCAGAAGCAACGCATCACTTCCCTGAAGAATACGTAACAGACCGTTCTCAGCGTTTCATGGCGTCTGAAATCGTGCGTGAAAAGCTGATGCGTTTTACTGGTGAAGAATTGCCTTACTCGGTAACGGTTGAAATTGAACGTTTTGACTACAACCCAGAAAATGATGGCTTCCACATCAATGCCTTAATTCTTGTTGAACGTAACGGTCAAAAGAAAATGGTCATTGGTAAAGGCGGTGAGAAGATCAAGACCATTGGTCGTGAAGCGCGCTTAGATATGGAAGAGTTGTTCGGCCGTAAGGTTTACCTAGAGACTTGGGTAAAAGTGAAATCTGGTTGGGCAGACGACGAACGTGCATTGCGTTCACTTGGTTACATCGACGACCTATAAGTTTGGTTGCTTGTAAGTTTGGTAACGAAGACACTTCGTTCCAACATCGATAAAAACTAAATATCGATTAGAATAAGGAGCCAATTGGCTCCTTATTTTTTATTCACACTTCTTAGGCACATTGACGAGATGAGCAACCAGTCTTCAGAAGGCTTTCAACGCTGCTTTGTATTGCATCGACGCCCTTACAGTGAATCGAGCTTAATCCTTGATGTATTCAGCGAGGAGTATGGTCGAATTACATTGATGGCAAAAGGTGCCCGCGGTAAACGCTCCAATCTTAAAGGCGCATTGCAGCCCTTTACCCCTTTATTGCTGAAATGGTCAGGGAAAGGCTCGATGAAGACGTTACGTCAAGCAGAGCCCATCAGTTTAGGTTTGCCTTTGACAGGAATAAACCTTTACTCCGCCATGTACGTAAATGAATTGATTGGAAGGGTGTTGATGGCAGAAGTGCCGATGCCTGCGCTGTTTCATGATTATCTGCATGCACTAACGGAACTAGCTCAGAGTGATAACCCTGAACCGGGCTTGCGTCGTTTTGAATTGGCCCTGCTGTCTTCTATGGGGTATGGCGTCGATTTTTTGCATTGTGCTGGTACTGGTGAACCCGTTGATCCTGAGATGACTTACCGCTATCGCGAACAAAAAGGATTCATTGCGTCAGTAAGGCGAGATAACCTCACTTTTTTAGGGAATGAATTGATTGCGATTAGTGAACGGCGATTCATCACTAAAGAGCAATTAAAAGCGGCGAAACGCTTTACACGTATGGCCTTAAAGCCGTATCTTGGCGGCAAACCTTTAAAAAGTCGTGAATTATTCATTCAGACATACAGAGCACGGAGTAATGGAAAATGAGCTCAATCTATTTAGGCGTTAATATCGACCATATTGCCACTCTACGTAATGCGCGTGGTACTAAATACCCAGATCCTGTTCATGCTGCTGAGATTGCAGAGCGTGCTGGCGCAGACGGTATTACTATTCACCTGCGTGAAGACCGTCGCCACATTCTAGATCGTGACGTGCGCATCCTACGTGAAACCATTCAAACTCGTATGAACCTTGAAATGGCAGTAACAGACGAGATGGTTGAGATTGCACTACAGACTAAGCCTGAATTCGTGTGTCTGGTTCCTGAAAAACGTGAAGAGTTGACAACAGAAGGTGGTCTTGACGTTGTTGGTCAGCTTGAGAAAGTGAAAGCTGCAACGCAAAAACTGACGGAAGCGGGCATCAAAGTCTCTCTATTTATTGATGCTGACCGTCAACAGATCGATGCGGCAAAAGCATGTGGTGCACCGTATATCGAACTTCACACTGGTCACTATGCGGATGCGGAGACTGAGGAAGACCAACAAGACGAGCTTAAGAAGATTGCTGCAGGTGCAAGCTACGCTGATGACCTAAGTATCATCGTTAATGCTGGTCACGGTCTGACTTACCACAACGTTGCGCCAATCGCTGCATTGCCTGAAATTTACGAACTGAATATTGGTCACTCGATCATCGGTCGTGCGGTATTTGATGGCCTAGAAAAATCAGTGGCAGAAATGAAAGCCCTGATGGTCGCTGCACGTAAGTAATCCGTTTCAATCATGGCAATTTTAGGATTAGGAACCGATATCGCCGAGATTGGGCGAATAGAGAAAGCACTAGAACGCAGTGGTGAACCATTTGCAAAGCGCATTCTCTCGGTTCAAGAAATGGCAAAATTTGACGAACTGAAACAAAAAGGTCGCTATCTAGCAAAGCGCTTCGCGGTAAAAGAAGCAGCGTCAAAAGCGTTAGGCACGGGCATTGCGAAAGGCGTGACCTTCCATGACTTTACCGTTTCGAATGATGAGTTCGGTAAACCGATGTTGACGCTTTCTGGCGTGGCAAAGCAAATCGCCGAGTCGATGGGTGTGAATCATGTTCATTTATCGATTTCTGACGAGCGTCATTACGCGGTCGCGACGGTGATTTTTGAATCCTAATTTGTCTGATTACGGATTAATAACCGAATACGAAAAAGCCAGAGTCGATGCTCTGGCTTTTTTATTGTGTTGATTTTCCGAACTATTCTCTACTGTTCAAGATAAAACTTCGCCGTCGTGGTGACTTTAATCATCTCATCTTGCAGTTCGAACATTTCCGGTTCGATGTCTTCAATACTCGCACCTGAACGCAGCGCCTGTTCCAAGGTTGCACACAGTGACTTCAACCTCGGTACGCCACAGTAAGAGCTACTGCCGTGAAGTTTATGCACCACATGGATAAGGTCATCACGCGAAAAGTCTTCTTGCTCTATGGCTTGATCGACCACTTCTTCCACTTCTGGAATAAAGTCGATCAACATGCGCAGCATGTCCTTAGCTAGGTCTTCTTTGTTTGCACTTTGTTTTAAGGCCGCTTGCCAGTCGATGATCATATCTTGCTGCGGTTTTTCCGGCGCTGGTGGTGCAGCTTCCACTGCAGGCTCCACGTAAGATGGTGCGATCTTATCGACACTGTCAGTACAAGTATTTGGGTTCCAATGAACCAAAACCTGTTGCAACACATGTTCCTCAATTGGCTTGGTTAGGTAATCATCCATGCCCGCTGCCAGCAGCCGGTCACGCTCACCAGCCATTGCGTGTGCGGTCACCGCAATTACAGGAGTGTCTTTGTTCAGCTCTAGCTCTTTAATGTACTGACAAGCGGTTACGCCGTCCATCAATGGCATTTGAATGTCCATGAAGATCAGATCGTATTTCTTCTCTGTTGCGAGGTTCACTGCTTGTTGACCGTTGCTGCATGCCGTTACTGTTTCGACACGCTCTCTCAATAGCGCGGAGATCAGCTTCAAGTTGGCAGGGTTATCATCAACCGCAAGCACAGTTAATGGCAGTCTTTCGCTCTCTACAGGTTCAACCGGAGGCAGGGCAACCTGAGGCATTTCGATATGGTCAGTGATCAGGCTCTGTAGCAGTTTACGACGCGATAATGGCTTGGTCAGACATTGGATCTGATGATCGTTCATCACTTGGTCTGCTAATGCTAGCTCCGTGCTTGGCGTACCCATGATGACACTTGGAGCCATATGCTTCGCCTGTTCAATCCACGCTGAGACGGATTGGTCGTTGTAAGTTTGGTTTGCGCCCAAGTTCAACAATACGTAGTCGTAGTGTTCATCGTTCTCTGGTAGCGATGAACGGTAGGTCACTAGAATGCCTTCTTGACTCAAGACTTGTTGAGTCACTGATGCTGCTTGCATGTTTGGTTCAACCAGCAGCAGCTGCTTACCAGATAGCAGTTCTACTTCAATTAGATCGCTCATTGGCATTTCTGTTGAATGTAGGCGCAGCGTAAACCAGAAGGTAGAACCTTGGTGGAGACGGCTGGTTAAGCTGATTTCGCCGCCCATTTGGCTAACCAGTTTTTGGGTGATAACCAGACCTAAACCAGTACCGCCGTATCGGCGTGAAATACTTGCATCTGCTTGGCTAAAGGCTTGGAACAATTGTGCTTGTTGGCGCTCCGAAATACCAATGCCCGTATCGCGAACCATAAATTGCAGTTCAATGGAATCACTGGATTGGGACCGCATTTCAACACTGATGTCGATGTTGCCGCGCTCGGTAAATTTGATCGAGTTACCGACCAAGTTAGTAAGGATTTGCTGGATACGCAGTGGGTCACCGACCAAGCCTGGCGGAATCTTCGGATCCACTTTTAGGGTGATCTCCAATCCTTTCTCGTGTGCGCTGGTCGCTTGTAAGTTAATAACTTCTTCCAAGCTTTCTCTGAATTCAAATGGAATGTTTTCTAGGGCTAGCTTACCCGCTTCCAGTTTCGAGAAGTCGAGGATGTCGTTGATGATGTTGAGTAGGTTGTTTGCCGACTTCTCAATGGTTTGCAAGTAATCCGTTTGGCTGTTCGACAACTGAGTTTTAAGCATCTGACGCGTAAAGCCAATCACACCGTTCAGTGGCGTACGAAGCTCGTGTGACATATTGGCTAAGAATTCAGATTTCACTCGCGCCGCTTCTTGCGCACGTTTCTTCGCGATGTCTAACTCTACGTTCTGAATTTCTAGCTGTTCGAGGGTTTCACGCAAGTCCGATGTCGCTTGGTCTATACTGTGCTGCATCTCAACGTGGTATTCCGACAACGAGACCGCCATGGCGTTGATGCCGTTTTTCAGTTGGTCCAACTCACCGTGCATTTTGCCTTCGATACGCACGTCAAGGTGGCCACGACGAATTCGGTCCACAACGTTCTTCATGTGGGTGATCGGCTGGGTAACGTCATGCATGAGGCGAGAGGCGAACACGCTCGCGAGACCAAGGCCGAGAATCAACACCAAGAATGCTGAGAAGACCTCTTGGTACTGCTGCAAACGAAGTGACGAAAGATCCATTTCCACCGCGATGTAGCCAATGGCTTTTGTTCCCTGATTCTCATTTGAAAGCTCAGAAAGATAATGGCCTTCTGATAGAATCGGCACACGCAGAATAAGCGAGTTATCGAAGATTTCTGAGTTCCCTAATTGAGGAATCGGTTTGTCCTTCGGGAACATCAGCGCTTCAAAATTTGGGTGGAAGTTAGAGGTGACAAAAAGCTCATGGTTTTCATCAAACACCGCGATACTACGAACCAATTTCGAATTTTTACGGTGGGCGTAGCTGATCAGGCGACGGACGGCTTCACGACTTTCAGAAAGAAGGTGAGTTTCACTGGCAATAGCAAGTGGTTCGATAATGCTATTACCTGTCGTGATGACTTGTTTTTCGAGGTCTTGGTAGCGGTTAAATGAGAAAAAGCCGCTCAGTAATAAACCAATAATGAGTGTGGGAGCGAGAGTTAGTGTAATTACACGTGCTCGTAAGCCATATCTGGTCATGTTATCTAATTACATCGGAGTCTGGATATGGGAAAATAACGCATTATTTCTCAAGCGCGCGATAAAGCCTTGAGTAAAGAAGTGACGTCACCGGATAAACGGTAAGCATAATCAAGTCACTCGAATCACACAACGGCTGCAATCAAGAATAGTGAAGCCGTAGAGCAATTAGACACAAATCAGGCACAGAGCATGGCACGTATCTTTCAACCTAAAAAGAAAACGCAATTAAATACTCGTCACCAAGCGGTACAAGTGGAGCGTTTGGATCACCACGGCGCAGGCATTGCTTACCTCAAGAAGAAACCATTGTTTATTGATGGTGCGCTACCGGGTGAGGAAGTGGTAACCCAATTGGTGGAAGAAAAGAGCAAATTCGCTCGTGGTAAGTTGATTAAAATCCTTAAACCGAGTGAAACACGCGTTGACGCCTTTTGTCCGCATTACCATGAATGTGGTGGTTGTGACCTTCAGCATTTGAACTATGACCAACAATTGACGCATAAGCTGCACACGCTTCGTCAGTTGATGAGAAAATTTGCCGGCAGTGATATCGAGTTGGATGCACCTGTGTTGGGTGACTCTCATGGCTACCGTCGCCGTGCTCGCGTGAGCTTATTTGTGGATAAAAAGACCCGTCAGCTGCACTTTGGTTTCCGTAAGAAACAAAGTAAGCAAATCGCACAAGTGACGGACTGTCCCGTGCTTGCGCCTGAGTTGAATGTGTTACTGCCAGAAATCTACTCGATGCTAAAAGCGTTTAAGAAGCCAGAGCAATTGGGTCACGTAGAGTTGGTCTTAGGCGACAATGGTCCTTGTATTACATTGCGCCACCTAAGCAAACTGACTGAAAAAGAAACTAACACTTTGGTGGAATTGGCGAAGCGTCATCATGCATCGCTCTACCTGATGCCAGAAACGGATCAACTTGATTTGATTGAAGGTGAAGTGCCTTTCTATCAAGAAGCCGGTGTCACCGTACCATTCACGCCAAACAACTTTATTCAAGTGAACCAAGCGGTGAACCAGAAAATGGTCGCTCAGGCAGTGGCGTGGTTAGACCCACAAAGTGACGAGCGAGTGTTAGATTTGTTCTGTGGTCTAGGTAACTTCAGTTTGCCAATTGCAAAACGTGCAAAACATGTGGTTGGCGTAGAAGGTGTGGCAGAAATGGTAGAAAAGGCAGCAAATAATGCATCCTTGAACCAAATCAATAACGCACAATTTTATCACGCTAACCTTGAGCAGGATTTTGAAGGGCAAGTTTGGGCGGCTGAACAATTCGACAAAGTGCTGCTTGATCCGGCACGTGCAGGCGCGAGTGGGATCATCGATCAAGTTTCTGCGCTTGGCGCACAGCGTGTAGTTTATGTTTCGTGTAATCCTGCTACCCTTGCAAGGGATAGTCAGAGCTTGCTGGAGCAAGGCTACCAATTGACCAAATTAGGTATGCTGGACATGTTCCCTCATACCAGCCATCTAGAATCGATGGCGTTGTTTGAAAAGTCCTGATAATTGGGACTTTGTTGATCACTTACACGTGGTGGGTGGTCAATAAGCCAACGTTTAAGGCTTGGCATAAGAACTAACCTGGATGGTGTTAGTCAAACCACACAAATATAATAATTAGGATGATGAGATGGTTGCGGTAAGAAGCGCGCATTTAAACCAAGATGAACAGTTTGAACTCGAAACCTGGGTGGCTAGCCTAGGGCAAGAGAAGAACACAGCGAAACGCTTAATTGAAGTGTATCGTGATTGCCAGTCGATTTTGGCGAACCACGAGCAGGCGGAGCTTTTGTTGTGGCGTGGACGAGAGATGATTGAAATTTTGATCACCTTGTCGATGGACAAAGCGACACTTGTCGCGGCGCAACTGTTTCCTTTGGTCTCAAGCGGTGCTTTTGATAGAGAACTCCTTGAGGAAAAATACAGCAAAGAAATCATTAAGCTGATCGATGGCGTCGACGAAATGGCGGCAATTGGTCAACTGAATGTAACAATGGATGGTGGTGCTGCCTCGTCTCAAGTTGATAACGTTCGTCGTATGTTGTTGGCCATGGTGGATGATTTCCGCTGCGTCGTCATTAAGCTGGCGGAACGTATCTGCAACCTGATTGAAGTAAAAAAAGCGCCGGACGAAGTTCGTCGCGCTGCGGCAAAAGAGTGTGCAAACATTTATGCGCCTCTGGCAAACCGCCTTGGTATTGGTCAGCTGAAATGGGAAATCGAAGATTACGCTTTCCGCTACCAACAACCAGAAACCTACAAGCAAATCGCGAAGCAATTGGCTGAGCGTCGTATTGTCCGTGAACAATACATCAAAGACTTTGTCGACGACCTTACCCAAGAAATGACCGTATGCGGCATCAACGCAGAAGTCAGTGGTCGTCCAAAGCACATCTACAGTATTTGGCGTAAAATGCAGAAGAAGAGTCTGGCGTTTGATGAATTGTTTGACGTACGAGCAGTACGTATTATCGCCGACAAACTGCAAGATTGTTATGCCGCTCTGGGTGTGGTCCACACCAAATACAAACACCTGCCAAGCGAGTTCGACGACTATGTAGCGAACCCGAAACCAAACGGTTACCAGTCTATCCATACCGTGATTCTTGGCCCTGAAGGCAAGACCATCGAGATCCAGATTCGTACTAAAGAGATGCACGAAGACTCGGAACTAGGTGTTGCAGCGCACTGGAAATACAAAGAAGGCGCAAGCAGCCGCAGCGGTTACGATGAGAAGATCACGTGGCTACGTAAGCTACTCGACTGGCAAGAAGAAATGTCCGACTCTGGCGAGATGTTGGACGAGCTGCGTAGTCAGGTATTTGACGACCGCGTGTATGCCTTTACCCCACGTGGTGATGTCGTCGACCTACCGATGGGCGCAACCCCATTAGACTTCGCTTACCACATTCACTCAGAAGTAGGGCATCGTTGTATCGGTGCTAAAGTGGCAGGTCGTATCGTACCGTTCACCCATAAACTGCAAATGGGCGATCAGGTGGAAATCATCACCCAGAAAGAACCAAACCCTTCACGAGACTGGTTAAACCCATCGCTTGGCTTTGTGACGTCAAGCCGAGCGCGTGCGAAGATCAACGCATGGTTCCGCAAGCAAAGTCGTGAGAAGAACCTAGAAGCGGGTCGTGAAATTCTAGAGCACGAACTGGCGAAAATCGGCGCGACACTGAAAGATGCTGATAACTACGCGCTGAAACGCTTTAACGTTAATAGTGCCGATGAATTGTATGTTGGTATTGGTAGTGGTGACTTGCGTATCAACCAAATCATCAACCACATCAACGCCTTGGTAAACAAACCAACCGCCGAAGAGGAAGACCAACAAGCGCTAGAAAAACTGCAAGAAGCAGAAAATCGCGCGCCAGCACAAAGTCGTCCGAAGAAAGATGCAGTCGTAGTTGAAGGTGTCGATAACCTAATGACACACCTAGCGCGTTGTTGTCAGCCGATCCCAGGTGATGAGATTGCCGGTTACATCACCCAAGGTCGCGGTATTTCGGTCCACCGCAGTGACTGTGAGCAACTAGAGGAGCTTCGCCATCACGCACCAGAACGTATCATCGATACCGTCTGGGGCAGCGGCTTTGTCGGTTCTTACATCTTGACGGTTCGTGTTGAAGCAATGGAGCGTGGCGGTCTACTTAAAGACATCACAACTCTGTTTGCGAACGAGAAAATCAAAGTCACCAGTATGAAGAGCCGCGTCGATTACCGCACGCAAATGTCGATCATGGACTTTGACCTTGAAGTGACCAACCTTGAAGTGTTCTCGCGAGTGTCAAAACGAGTCGAGCAGATTAAGGATGTTATGTCGGTGAAACGCTTAGGCTAAAATTCTCGTCATACTTGAAGCTGATAGCGTTGTTGCCTACGCTCACTCGCTCCATCACATAGGCAAGCTATGCTCAGGAGTCTCGCTCGCTTGCCGCCTAGCTACAGCTTCAATTATTTAGAGAATTGATCAACATATAACAAAGGTGAGTGGTTTTGACTGCTCACCTTTTTCTTTAGATAGAAAGGTTTAAAGGAACAGAGAAAATGAGTCATCCAATTGAACAGTTAGAACAAATCATGGCGAAGTTGCGTGACCCAGACGGCGGTTGCCCATGGGACTTAAAGCAGACCTTCGATACCATTGTTCCGCACACCATTGAAGAAACCTATGAAGTGGTGGATGCGATTCAAAACCGTGATTGGCCGAACTTACAAGAAGAGTTAGGTGACTTATTGTTCCAAGTGATTTTCTACAGCCAAATAGCAAAAGAACAGGGGCTGTTTGATTTTTCTGACGTCGTCGAAACTGTGAATGAAAAACTGACTCGTCGTCATCCTCATGTTTTTTCTGATGTTGAGTTTGAATCTGATGAAGAAATTAACGCTAATTGGGAAGCAGAAAAAGCCAAAGAAAAAGCACAAGTAGGCAAAGCTGAGGAAAGTATTCTAGACTCAATACCGAACTCTCTACCTGCGCTTTCTCGTGCTACAAAAATTCAAAAGAAATGCGCTAAATATGGTTTTGATTGGGACTCTCTGGGTCCTGTAGTCGGGAAGGTACAAGAGGAAATTGAAGAAGTGATGGAAGAGGCGCTTCAAGTCAACCCCGATGAAACCAAGGTAGAGCTTGAGTTGGGGGACTTATTATTTGCGACCGTCAACCTATCTCGTCACTTAGGCAAAGACCCTGAAGTCGCTTTGGCCAAAGCAAATCTAAAGTTCTCAAGACGCTTTAAAGGCGTGGAAACTAAAGTTGCAGCGCACGGTAAGCAACTCACAGACTTTACTCTAGATGAACTCGATTCGATGTGGGATGAAGTGAAACGAGAAGAGCAAAGCTGAAATTGCATGAATACTCGACTTTGATTTGAAGCAAAAAATAAAAAATTCCGGTGTGATAGATTTCACGTTGTGGCGTTAAGGAGCTTCTGGTATATTTACGTCCCGTCCAGAAGCACTCCATTTCCCTCATTCAACCAATTTCAGGTTAAACATGACGACAAATTACATTTTTGTTACTGGCGGGGTTGTATCCTCTCTAGGTAAAGGTATTGCAGCAGCATCTCTTGCCGCTATTCTAGAAGCTCGTGGTCTTAAAGTGACTATGATGAAGCTTGACCCTTACATCAACGTTGATCCAGGCACAATGAGCCCAACTCAACACGGTGAAGTGTTCGTTACGGAAGATGGCGCAGAGACTGACCTTGACCTTGGTCACTACGAGCGTTTCATCCGCACCAAGATGACTAAGCGTAACAACTTCACTGCAGGTCGTGTTTATGCAGACGTACTACGTAAAGAACGTCGCGGCGATTACCTAGGTGCAACCATTCAGGTTATCCCTCACATCACTAACGCTATCAAAGACCGCGTAATCGCGGGTTCTGAAGGCCATGATGTTGCTATCGTTGAAGTCGGTGGTACGGTAGGTGATATCGAATCACTACCATTTATGGAAGCTATTCGTCAGCTTGCTGTAGAACTAGGCCGTGAACGCGCAATGTTCATGCACCTAACTCTAGTTCCTTACCTAGCAGCTGCGGGCGAAGTGAAAACTAAGCCAACTCAGCACTCTGTTAAAGAGCTGCTATCTATCGGCATCCAACCAGATATTCTAGTTTGTCGTAGCGATCGTATGATCCCTGCTAACGAACGTAAGAAAATTGCTCTTTTCTGTAACGTACAAGAAAAAGCAGTTATCTCAATGAAAGATGTAGATTCTATCTACAAGATCCCTCAGCTAATCAAAGCTCAAGGTCTAGACGATCTTGTTTGTGCTCGCTTTGGCATCAATGCGCCAGAAGCTAACCTGTCTGAGTGGGAACAAGTAATTTACGAAGAAGCTAACCCAACGGCAGAAGTGACGATTGGTATGGTTGGTAAGTACATTGAACTACCAGATGCATACAAATCAGTAAACGAAGCGTTGAAACATGCTGGTCTTAAGAACCGTCTGAGCGTTAAGATTCAGTACGTTGATTCTCAAGATGTAGAGAACAAAGGTGTTGAGATCCTAGAAAGTCTAGACGCAATCCTTGTTCCTGGCGGTTTCGGTGACCGTGGTATCGAAGGTAAGATTCGCGCAGCTCAATACGCTCGTGAAAACAACGTTCCTTACCTAGGTATCTGTCTAGGCATGCAAGTGGCACTGATCGAATACGCGCGTAACGTAGCGGGTATGGAAGGTGCACATTCAACAGAATTTAACAAAGAGACGAAGTACCCTGTGGTAGGTTTAATCACAGAGTGGGTTGATGGCGAAGGTAAAGTTGAAGAACGTACCGAGAAGTCTGATCTTGGTGGTACTATGCGTCTTGGTTCACAGCTATGTCACCTAGAAAAAGGTACGAAAGCTCGTGAACTATACGGCAACGCGACAATTCATGAGCGTCACCGTCACCGTTATGAAGTGAACAACAATCTTCGTCCGCAAATCGAAAAAGCAGGCCTTAAAGTATCTGGCTTGTCAGCTGACAAGAAACTGGTAGAAGTAATTGAGAACCCAGCTCACCCATGGTTCGTAGCGGCTCAATTCCACCCAGAGTTCACATCAACACCGCGTGATGGTCACCCATTGTTCGCAGGTTTCGTGAAAGCAGCTGGCGAATACCAGCGTGGCGATTTCGAGAAGTAAGTAAGGAATACAGGCAGTAACGTAAGCTGTGTTGCTGCCTTTAATTTTGACATTATATATTCAACGAGAAGGAAACATTCAATGTCTAAGATCGTTAAAGTTCTAGGTCGTGAAATCATCGATTCACGTGGTAACCCAACTGTAGAAGCTGAAGTACACCTAGAAGGCGGTTTCGTAGGTATGGCTGCTGCTCCATCTGGCGCATCTACTGGTTCTCGCGAAGCTCTTGAGCTACGTGACGGCGACAAAGCACGTTTCCTAGGTAAAGGTGTTCTTAAAGCTATCGAAGCTGTAAACGGCCCAATCGCTGAAGCTCTAGTTGGTAAAGACGCGAAAGATCAAGCTGCAATCGATGCAGTAATGATCGACCTAGACGGTACTGAAAACAAATCTAAATTCGGTGCGAACGCTATCCTAGCTGTTTCTCTAGCAAACGCTAAAGCAGCAGCTGCTGCTAAAGGCATGCCTCTATACGAGCACATCGCTGAGCTAAACGGTACAGCTGGTCAGTTCTCTATGCCTCTACCAATGATGAACATCATCAACGGTGGTGAGCACGCAGATAACAACGTTGACATCCAAGAGTTCATGATTCAACCAGTTGGTGCTAAGACTCTTAAAGAAGGTCTACGTATCGGTGCTGAAGTATTCCACAACCTAGCTAAAGTTCTTAAGTCTAAAGGCTACAGCACTGCAGTTGGTGACGAAGGTGGTTTCGCTCCTAACCTTAAGTCTAACGCTGAAGCTCTAGAAGTTATCGCAGAAGCTGTTGCAGCTGCTGGTTACGAACTAGGTAAAGACGTTACTCTAGCTATGGACTGTGCTGCATCTGAGTTCTTCGACAAAGAAGCAGGCATCTACAACATGAAAGGCGAAGGTAAAACTTTCACTTCTGAAGAGTTCAACCACTACCTAGCTGAGCTAGCTAACCAATTCCCAATCGTTTCTATCGAAGACGGTCTAGACGAGTCTGATTGGGCTGGCTTCAAGCACCAAACTGAACTACTAGGTGACAAGCTTCAACTAGTAGGTGACGATCTATTCGTTACTAACACTAAGATCCTTGCTGAAGGTATCGAGAAAGGCGTAGCTAACTCTATCCTTATCAAGTTCAACCAAATCGGTTCTCTAACTGAGACTCTAGCTGCAATCAAGATGGCTAAAGACGCAGGTTACACAGCAGTAATCTCTCACCGTTCTGGCGAAACTGAAGATGCAACTATCGCTGATCTAGCGGTAGGTACAGCTGCAGGTCAAATCAAAACTGGTTCTATGAGCCGTTCTGACCGTGTTGCTAAGTACAACCAACTTATCCGTATCGAGGAAGCTCTAGGTGAGCGCGCTCCTTTCAACGGTCTTAAAGAAGTTAAAGGTCAATAATTTAGGTTTCTAAATTATTAGCTTAACGCTTTAAAAAACGCCTCGCATTTGCGAGGCGTTTTTTCTCCAGTTCACTTTCTATATATTTCCTTTCAGAGTAAATTCTGCTAATTGTAAGATTTCTGAACCATGGTTTTTACTGATCTCCAATTTAATGTACTGATAACTTAAAGGAGTCGTTAGTTGATAGAGCTTTGTCTGAAATCTTTTGGTAAAACTTTGCTGTGTCTGGCTATTTAGTATTTGCCAAGTGACTCCATCATTGCTGCCAAGTAGTTTCCAATTTTGAGGATCTCGATCCGAGGCATCGTTGGCTGATGTCAAAGAATACTGATGTACGGTGACCGGTTTTGGGAAGTAATATGTGATGTTTCCAGTTGAACTAAAAGTTAACCACTTGGTCGCTCTATTTTCATCGAATGCATGAGAGTGATCTTCCTTTGGAGCATTACTTGCTGAAGCAGAAGATCTGCCAGGATATTGTTGAGTTAGGTTTACTATTGTCGGGAAGTTGCCGAGCAATTCAACTTCTGCCAACTGAATTATGTTGGCTCCCGCATTTTCCGTTATGTTTAAACGGTAGTAACTGAAAGGTATAGATGGCGAAAAATCAAAGTTTCTCGTTTGATGCCTAGAAGTAAAAAATTGGTTATCTTGACTATCTAATGTTTGCCATTGATGTCCATTAATAGAGCCTTGTAGTAACCAAGCCTTAGGGTCTCGGGCTGCGACGTCATTCGCTGAAGTTATCGTATATCTCGATACAAGGGCGGGCTTATCGAATTGATAACTTATCCAACCTGTATCGGCGAAGCTAAGCCATTTAGTATTATTACTGTTGTCAAAGGCATTGTAAGCAGTCTCATAAGGTTTGTTTTCGTCGGAGGCTTTGATATTTTTTTCTAGGGCGACGGCTAGATCTTTATTCCGTTGAGGTTCTCCATCGCATTGCCCTATTGCTTGATAATGAATACTTGTTGGGCAATTATTGCCGTTATCATGCAAGCAAGTTTGATATTCACGCCATAATTCATCTACGGTGTTTGAAAAAAAATCTGTAATGTCGTTTTGCCAATTAAATCCACTAGGACTTCCCGCATACTTGTTTAATTCGTAAAGAAAGTCTCGTTGATCACCATTTGCAAGTAACTTGTGCCTTAACCAATCAATCCAAAAGGCTCCTAAATCATAAGAACTATTGTGGTCACCACCCAACGTTCGCTTCTCTTCCAGCGATTTGAATTCAGTCAGGTAGCGAACTGCATCTGCAACGCCTTCTAGAGTGCCACTGCCTTGTTCAAAATTAGAATTTTGGTAAGCATGAACCAACTCATGCACTAGTATACCTTTAATCTCAGCTTCAACCTTTTCACTTGGTAAGCTTTCTAAAAAGCAGCTGTTTATGTATATGTTTGTGCTATTTATACCACCAGATTTATAAGCAACTCCGTCACAATTCGGATTGCTGAAGGGGTGAATTGTGATTTTTAAATTGCTGACATAAGGAACTTCGTTTACATCTAAATACAATAATTGATTTAGCTTAACTATATGTTGGAGAGTAAAGTCTCTGTAGTTTGGTAGGTTAGCTACAAATAACCGTCCCCCTAGGCTATTGGTATCGATACTGAACTCTAAGTTATTTGGCTCTAACGAATCTTTCCAAAGATCATCACATTGCGATGCATATAGAGGAAGAGGGCTTAAAAGGCAAAAGGTCAGCCCTAGTTTAAAGAGATTTTCCTTGTTATTTTTCATATTTACGTTCCTATTTTTGATTAGCCTGATTTGAACTATCAGGTTCGACAAAATGAACGATGTTTCAGAGCTCGGGTTAGCGTTGACTAGCTTTTGTTTTTAATGATGCTAACTTAACTTAATGTGTAAGGAGCGTGTGAGTCTCTTTTTCTGCCCTAGAGCCAACCACGCATTTATGCTATATATGTCACCTTATCTAATCCCTTCCGGTACAGAATGTTAGCAGCGATATGCGAATCTTTGTTTTAGCCCTTACGTTACTGTTTGGCTGGCTCCAATATACCCTATGGTTTGGCAAAAACGGGGTAACTGACTACTACACAGTAGAAGATGAAATTGAAGTGCAGCAACAAGTGAACAGCAAGCTGCAAGCTCGTAATAATGAGATGTTCGCAGAAATTGATGACCTGAGACAAGGTCTTGATGCGATTGAAGAACGTGCGCGTCATGAGTTAGGTTTGGTCAAAGATGGCGAGACTTTCTATCGTATTATTGACGAGGACGAGCAATAACATGCCAAAGTTGTTTTCATCTCATGTTGCGATTGTACCTGCGGCCGGTGTTGGTAGCCGTATGAAGGCTGATCGCCCTAAGCAATATCTCTTAATTGACGGAAAAGCGGTATTAGAGCACACAGTAGAGAAGCTGCTTTCTCATCCGAGGATCTCTAAAGTCGTGATCGCAATTACCGATGGCGACCCTTATTACCCTGAATTGAACATTGCTCAGCACCCAGACGTGATTTGCGTGTCTGGTGGCAAAGAAAGGGCGGATTCTGTGCTTTCAGGGCTAAACTATGTAAGAACACATCTTGAGAGCGAGTGGGTTTTAGTTCACGACGCAGCAAGACCATGTGTTCTCACATCCGATATTGACCATTTGATCGACGTTTGTAGCGCACACCCAACAGGTGGCATCCTTGCCTCTCCAGTGAGAGACACAATGAAGCGAGCAAACGTGGTACAAGATATCGATCATACGGTAGATAGAGAAGCATTGTGGCATGCACTTACCCCACAAATGTTTAAAACTCAACAATTAACACGAGCACTGACTGACGCATTAGAACAAGGTGCAACCATTACTGATGAAGCTTCTGCTTTGGAATGGTTAGGTGAAACGCCGGCTTTGGTTCAAGGTAATGCGAATAACATAAAAATTACTCAGCCAGAAGACCTCGCGTTAGCCGAGTTTTACCTAAGCCGTGAGCACGGCGAGTAAACAAAGGATAGAAAATGATTCGAATTGGTCATGGTTTCGATGTACACAAATTTGGTGGTGAAGGCCCGGTGATTATTGGTGGTGTCGCTGTTCCTTACGAACAAGGGTTGATTGCCCACTCAGATGGTGATGTGGCACTTCATGCATTGAGCGATGCACTGCTTGGTGCTATTGCTGCCGGAGATATTGGCCGTCACTTCCCAGATACCGATGATAAGTGGAAAGGGGCTGATAGCCGCGAACTGCTTAAAGATGTTTATCGCAGGGTGAAAGAACAAGGCTATCGATTAGGAAACGCTGACATCACCATCATGGCACAAGCGCCTAAAATGGCGCCACATATTGACGCAATGTGTGCCACGATTGCTGAAGACTTGGAAACCGATATCAGTAATATAAACGTAAAAGCGACGACGACAGAGCGTCTCGGTTTTACTGGACGCAAAGAAGGCATTGCAACGGAAGCAGTTGTACTTCTCTTTAAGCAATAACCTAGCAATTTGCTCCTCAATGCTGCGTTAGCAGTGGAAAAACATCATGTCAGACATTTTATCTTCATTGGCTTACCTTACGGGTAAGCCTGTAGCATCAGCAAAAATCAAAGCGCAACCAGAACACTTTCAGGTTCGCGAAGACTTAGGTTTTGCCTTTACGGGTGAAGGCGAGCATTTAATGGTTCGTATCCGTAAAACGGGCGAGAACACCAGCTTTGTTGCTAATGAGCTAGCAAAAGCCTGTGGCGTTAAGTCGAAAGACGTTAGCTGGGCGGGTCTTAAAGACCGTCACGCTGTGACTGAACAATGGCTAAGTGTTCATTTACCGAAAGGTGAAACACTAGATTTTTCAGCATTTTTGGCGCAATACCCAAGTATCGAAATTCTGGCAACAGATCGTCACAATAAAAAACTACGCCCTGGTGACCTAGTAGGGAACGAGTTCGTGGTTACTTTGTCTGAAGTGACAGATGTAGCGGATGTTGAGCAACGCCTTGAAAAAGTGAAACAAGTTGGCGTGCCGAACTACTTTGGTAGTCAGCGTTTTGGTAACGATGGCAACAACCTTGAAGAAGCACGTCGATGGGGGCGCGAGAACGTACGTACTCGTAACCAAAACAAGCGCAGCATGTATTTGTCGGCGGCTCGTTCGTGGATCTTCAACCGCATCGTTTCAGCTCGATTAGAGCAAGGCGTGTTTGACAAGTTCATCGACGGTGATGTGGCGAAGACAACTTCTGGTACTCAGTTGATTGATGCAAGCAACATTGCTGATCTACAGGCACAATTTGCTCAGGGCGAAGTGGTTATTACTGCAGCGCTAGCTGGAGACAATGCACTTCCAACTCAAACAGATGCATTAGCCTTGGAGCAGCCTTTTTTGGATGAAGAACCCGATTTAATGGCATTAATTCGTGGGAATCGTATGCGTCACGACCGTCGTGATATTGCACTTAAACCTCAAGACTTAGCTTGGACGGTGGATGGCAACAATATTACGTTGACCTTCTCGCTAGATGCCGGTTCGTTTGCGACCTCTATCGTACGCGAGTTGATTATCGAGGAAAAAGTAGAAAGAGAATATTAATGGAAATGGATTCACCAAACGCGAAGCCATTAAGAGTACTGCTCAGTAATGACGACGGCGTTCATGCTCAAGGAATTCATGCGCTTGCTGATGAGCTAAAAAGTATTGCTGAGGTGACGATTGTGGCACCAGATCGAAACCGGTCTGGTGCTTCGAACTCACTGACGTTAGAGCAGCCTCTGAGAGTAAATGAAATCGCACCCAACACCTTCTCTGTGCAAGGCACCCCGGCAGATTGTGTTCACTTTGCATTGAATGAATTGATGAAAGGCGATTTACCAGACTTAGTTCTCACTGGGATCAATCATGGCGCGAACCTTGGCGATGATGTCTTATATTCAGGTACGGTTGCCGCTGCGATGGAAGGACACTTTCTTGGCGTTCAATCTGTTGCTTTTTCGTTGGTGGGTAAACAGAACTTTGCAGCTGCGGCAAAAATTGCCCGTCAGCTAGTTGAGCAGCATTTGGTTAGGCCGATCCCGACTAACCGCTTACTGAACGTCAATGTTCCTGATTTACCACTAGAACAATTAGGTGAGATTGAAGTGACACGTTTAGGCGCCCGTCATCATGCCGAGAATATGATCAAGCAACAGGACCCACGTGGGCATGATATATATTGGTTAGGTCCTCCGGGTAAAGAGCAAGATGCTGGAGAGGGCACCGATTTTTATGCGATTGAGCATGGTCGAGTTTCAATCACCCCACTGCAAGTTGACCTCACTGCTCATGAGTCTTTGCGTGCGATGGACAGCTGGTTAAAGGAAGAGAAGTAATGAGTAACCCACATGCTGACAGGTTGATAGCGTTTCTTATCTCCAGTGGCATCAGTGATCAACGCGTATTGGATGCCGTGTACTGTTTGCCGCGTGAGAGTTTTGTCTCACAGGCAATGATGCACCAAGCGTACGATAACAATGCGTTACCGATTGGTCAGGGGCAAACTATTTCTCAGCCTTACATTGTTGCGAAAATGACAGAATTGCTCGATCTCAAACAAAGCAGCAATGTGCTTGAGATAGGAACAGGATCAGGTTATCAAACGGCTGTACTTGCTCAAATTGTTGATCATGTTTATTCCGTTGAACGCATCAAGTCTTTGCAATGGGACGCTAAGCGTCGCTTGAAACAACTGGATATTTATAATGTCTCTACCAAACATGGTGACGGCTGGCTCGGATGGGAAGCGAAAGGTCCGTTCGATGCGATTATTGTCACTGCGGCTGCGGAAAGTGTTCCCCAAGCACTTTTATCTCAGCTGAAAGAGGGCGGTAAGATGATCATACCTGTTGGTGCGGATGAGCAACAATTGTTGAAAATTGAACGCAAGGGTGAACAATTCCTTTCTACCGTGGTAGAAATGGTAAGATTTGTGCCATTAGTTGCAGGCGATTTAGCTTAAGGGTTAAAGATCAGGTGAATAGGTTCTTACGTCGTTTTGGTATTAGCTGCTTGATAGCTGCGGGACTTGTCGGTTGCGCGGCTCATTCGCCTGCGCCTGTTTCTAGCTTAAATAAAGACTATTCTAGTGTTGAACGAGGCAGTTATAGAGGCAGTTATTATGAAGTAAAGAAAGGAGATACACTTTATTTCATAGCTTATGTCACAGATAAGAATGTAAATGATCTTGTTCGTTACAATGAACTTAACGCACCCTATACGATTTTCCCTGGTCAACGATTAAAACTTTGGGCACCGAAATATGTTGCTCCAAAATATGGTCATAAAGTGGAACCCGTTGTTCCTCCAGTGGTTGCGACAAAACCAGCGCCAGTGACTAAAACATCAACAGCGTCAAAGCCGTCAAATTCAAGTAAAAGCTCTACTCAAAAGCCGGCGACCACTACGCCTAAAGTTGCACAAAAACAGCCGCCAAAGAAGGTTGAACAATCCAAACCAAAGGAGTATGTTGGGTCAAAAGGTAATCAGAATGTTAAACCGAAACCACCAGTAACTGCGGCGAAAAACGATAAAGTATCAAAGTGGTTGTGGCCAACAAAAGGGAGAGTAATCAAGAACTTCTCAGCGGGAGAACAAGGAAATAAAGGCATAGACATCGCAGGACAGCGTGGTCAGCCTATCTTTTCAACCGCGGCCGGCACTGTTGTGTACTCAGGTAATGCGCTACGAGGTTATGGCAACCTAATTATAGTGAAGCATAACGACAATTATTTAAGCGCATACGCACACAATGACAGATTGCTGGTATCAGAAGGACAAAGTGTCAAGAGCGGACAAAAAATCGCTACCATGGGTAGTTCTGGTTCTAAATCAGTCAAGCTCCACTTTGAAATTCGCTATCAAGGTAAATCCGTAAATCCAAAACGATATTTACCTTAAAACTTTGAATAACAACTTGCGACATCATTTAGCGACATATTGAGTTGTTATGTTTGCTAACTCGCCAGGGGGAGGCGTTATGAGTATCAGCAACACAGTCACCAAAGTTGAAGAGTTCGAATATGACAACGCAACGACAGGAAGCGGAAGTCCTGAACTTGAAAAAACATCTAAAAAAACCAAAGCAACAGCTCGCGAAGAGTTTGATGCGAGCAATAAAAGTCTAGATGCGACACAACTGTACTTAGGCGAAATTGGCTTTTCACCACTACTCACAGCAGAAGAAGAAGTACTTTACGCTCGTAGAGCATTACGTGGCGATGAAGCTGCCCGTAAGCGAATGATCGAAAGTAATTTACGTCTTGTCGTGAAGATCTCTCGTCGTTACAGCAATCGCGGTTTAGCACTTCTTGATCTTATCGAAGAAGGCAATCTGGGCTTGATCCGTGCGGTTGAGAAGTTTGATCCTGAACGAGGTTTCCGTTTTTCAACCTACGCAACGTGGTGGATTCGCCAAACGATTGAGCGTGCGTTGATGAACCAAACTCGCACCATTCGTTTGCCAATTCATGTGGTTAAAGAGCTAAATATTTATCTGCGTACCGCACGTGAACTTTCTCAGAAGCTCGACCATGAACCAACGGCAGAAGAAATTGCAGCTCAGCTAGATATTCCAGTTGAAGACGTAAGTAAAATGCTTCGCCTTAACGAGCGTATCAGCTCTGTCGATACACCTATCGGTGGTGATGGCGAGAAAGCGCTACTGGATATTATTCCTGATGCAAACAATTCGGATCCCGAAGTATCCACTCAAGACGATGACATCAAATCCTCGTTGATTGACTGGCTAGAAGAGCTAAATCCAAAACAGAAAGAAGTGCTTGCTCGTCGTTTTGGTTTACTTGGCTACGAGCCATCAACGCTTGAGGAAGTGGGACGTGAGATTGGTCTAACACGTGAACGTGTACGTCAGATTCAAGTTGAAGGTTTACGTCGATTGCGCGAAATCTTGATTAAGCAAGGTTTGAACATGGAAAACCTGTTCAACGTGGAAGTCGACTAGGACAGCCCTGCTTTAAAGGTGAATTTAGAATAAACAAAAGGCTATGGGAAACCATAGCCTTTTTGCGTTTTATTGAAGATGCGCCAGATTAGAGCATCTTCCTCAAGCGGTAAAGCTCTTCCAATGCCTGACGTGGCGTTAGATCGTCAGGATCAATATTCGACAGTGCTTGCTCTACATCGCTTGGCTCTGGGATCAAGCTTAGTTGGTTTGCTACATCGACAGCACTTGGTCGTGGAGAGTCATTACCTTGACCTAATTGCTCAAGTTGAGACAGTTTGTTGCGCGCATTCTTGATTACGGGTTTTGGAACCCCAGCCAACCCAGCAACGGCAAGGCCGTAAGACTTGCTTGCTGCACCTTCTTGGACTGCGTGCATAAAGGCAATGCTGTCACCGTGCTCTACTGCATCTAGGTGGACGTTGGCAAGATTTGGCAGTTGGTTTGGCAGTTCAGTCAACTCAAAATAGTGCGTTGCAAACAGGGTCATTGCGCCTATTTGTGTGGCTAGCCATTCTGCACTTGCCCATGCTAAAGAAAGACCATCATAAGTACTGGTACCGCGGCCGATCTCATCCATTAACACCAAGCTGTTTTGAGTCGCGTTATGAAGAATATTTGCTGTTTCGGTCATTTCTACCATGAAGGTAGAGCGCCCGGAAGCAAGGTCATCGGATGCGCCAATACGAGTAAATATACGATCCAAAGATCCGATATGAGCTGATTCGGCTGGTACGTATGAACCAATGTGAGCCATCAAAGCAATCAACGCAGTTTGGCGCATGTAGGTCGATTTACCACCCATGTTTGGACCAGTGATGATAAGCATCTTACGGTCTGAGCTTAACTCTATTGGGTTAGCAATAAATGGTTCCCTGGTTACTTGTTCCACAACAGGGTGGCGGCCTGCTTGAATACTGATACCGGCTTCTTTATCGAGAGTCGGGCGACAGTAATCTAACGTGTCTGCACGTTCGGCAAGGTTTTGTAAAACGTCCAACTGAGAAATCGCTGACGCAAGGTTTTGCATTTTCTCAAGGTTTGGCATCAATAAATCAAACAGCTCTTCCCACAGTTTCTTCTCTACTGCTAACGCTTTTGACTTAGAGTTTAGAACCTTGTCCTCATGCTCTTTCAACTCTGGAATGATGTAGCGTTCTGCATTTTTCAGCGTTTGTCGACGCACATAATGTGGTGGAACCAAGTGGCTTTGGCCACGACTAACCTGAATAAAGAAACCGTGTACGGCGTTGTAGCCTACTTTTAGTGTATCAATACCGTGGCGCTCACGTTCGTCTGCTTCGAGCTTTTCTAGATACTCGGTTGCGCCATCTGCGAGTTTACGCCATTCATCAAGCTCAGCGTTGTAGCCCTCTGCAATCACACCACCCTCGCGAATAACCACTGGTGGATTTTCTTTGATTGCACGTTCTAGCAGATCACAGACATCATCAATTGGCGCGGCAAATTGAGCCAATTTAATTAGGTAAGGATGCGCCAGAGAAGACGTTACACTTTCCAATTCTGGGAGTTGTTGCATTGCGTAACGCAGTCGAGCCATATCGCGAGGACGAGCAGAACGAAGTGCTAAGCGAGCCAAAATACGCTCAATATCACCAATCTGTTTGAAAATTGGTTGAATGTCGGTGAACAAGCTTTGATCTTTGATTTCGCTGATCGCATCTAAGCGATTGTGTAAGGTATCAATACAGCGCATTGGTTGGTGTAACCAGCGCTTGAGCATACGACTGCCCATTGCGGTTGCACAATGATCTAAGACTTCCGCAAGCGTGTTATCAGTGCCACCTGATAGGTTTTGTGTTAGCTCAAGGTTGCGACGAGTCGCTGCGTCAAGAATCACAGAGTGATCTTGTCTGTCGTAGGTGAGTGAACGAATGTGTGGCAGGGCAGTACGTTGAGTGTCCTTTACATATTGAATCAAACAGCCAGCGGCACACAAGCCAAGTGATGCGTGTTCAACACCAAAGCCGACTAAGTCACGAGTGCCAAATTGTTGGTTAAGCTGTTGCTTCGCAGTATCGAGCTCAAACTCCCAAACAGGGCGGCGGCGGTTACCATTACGGTTAGACATGAGGTGAACGGCCTCAAAATCTTCAGGGAAAAGTAGCTCTCGTGGGGCCGTACGTTGAAGTTCTGCTGCCATCGCTTCTTCGGTTTTAGGCTCAACCAATTGGAAGCGTCCAGAAGTTACATCCAATGTCGCGTAACCAAATTTACCATTGTGCTGATAGATTGCTGCAATCAGGTTATCGATACGCTCAGATAGCAGAGCTTCGTCGGTCACAGTACCTGGCGTGACGATGCGTACTACTTTACGTTCAACCGGACCTTTGCTTGTTGCAGGATCGCCAATCTGTTCACAAATCGCCACAGACTCACCAAGCTGAACAAGTTTGGCTAGATAACCTTCAACGGCGTGGAATGGAACGCCAGCCATTGGGATAGGTTCACCTGCCGACGCACCGCGTTTAGTCAACGAAATATCAAGCAATTGAGATGCGCGTTTTGCATCGTCGTAGAAGAGTTCGTAGAAGTCGCCCATGCGGTAAAACAGCAAGATTTCAGGATTCTCAGCCTTTAGCTTGAGGTATTGCTGCATCATCGGAGTGTGTTTTTGTTCAGCTTTCACAGGTAAGTACTTTTGTTTATTTCCGTAGCGGCTTAGGATACGTGAATCCCTATCAAGTAAAAAGAGACAAAGGGCATTTTTGGCTATGGAAAGAGCAACAAAATTGAGTGCCGATTTAGGGGCATTATTGGCTAAGCATGGGCATATTTTAACGACGGCAGAATCTTGCACTGGAGGTGGGGTTGCAACAGCAATCACTGATATTGCAGGTAGCTCTGCTTGGCTAGACCGCGCATTTGTGACCTACAGCAATGAAGCTAAAATGGAAATGCTTGGTGTACAAGCTTCAACATTAGAAGCGCACGGTGCTGTGAGTGAGCCAGTCGTGATTGAAATGGTGCTGGGCGCCCTAAATCATTCAAATGCAACTATTGGAGTCTCGATAAGTGGCATAGCTGGCCCTAGCGGTGGAAGCGAAGAAAAGCCTGTTGGGACGGTTTGTTTTGCCTTTGCAGATAATCAGAATTGGCAGCAAGTGGAAACCATGCATTTTACTGGTGATCGTGCGCAAGTTCGCAAAAAAGCGATTGAGCATGCACTGACTCAACTGCATCAGTATTTGATCTAGAATTTCTTTAATTGTCGTAGCCCAGTTTTGATAAGGGCTGGAGCAAATAGTAGGTTTAGGTCTGCCAAATTTTTTTCATACAGGTATAGACACTGTATGAATCAACAGTATAATGACTTTCATTGATGAGCAGTTCTTCTGCTCAAGAAAAATGAATTATGATTCATCGCCCAAAGAAGATGAATAAATCGGAGAAAGTAATGGACGAGAACAAACAGAAAGCGCTCGCCGCTGCGCTAGGTCAAATTGAAAAGCAATTCGGTAAAGGCTCTATCATGCGCCTTGGTGATAACCGCGCAATGGACGTAGAAACCATCTCAACGGGTTCTCTTTCTCTTGATATCGCTTTGGGTGCTGGTGGTCTGCCAATGGGTCGTATCGTAGAAGTTTACGGTCCAGAATCTTCAGGTAAAACAACGCTAACTCTAGAGCTTATTGCAGCAGCGCAACGTGAAGGTAAAACTTGTGCATTTATCGATGCGGAGCACGCGCTAGATCCTGTATACGCGAAGAAACTAGGTGTTGATATCGATGCTCTACTTGTTTCTCAGCCTGATACGGGTGAGCAAGCTCTTGAGATTTGTGACGCACTTGCACGTTCTGGTGCTATCGACGTCATGGTTGTCGACTCTGTTGCGGCACTTACTCCAAAGGCTGAAATTGAAGGCGAAATGGGCGACAGCCACATGGGTCTTCAAGCTCGTATGCTTTCTCAAGCAATGCGTAAGCTTACAGGTAACCTAAAGCAGTCTAACTGTATGTGTATCTTCATCAACCAAATTCGTATGAAGATTGGTGTGATGTTCGGTAACCCTGAAACCACTACTGGTGGTAACGCTCTTAAATTCTACGCTTCTGTTCGTCTAGATATCCGCCGTACTGGCGCAATCAAAGAAGGCGATGAAGTTGTGGGTAACGAAACGCGCATTAAAGTGGTTAAAAACAAGATTGCTGCACCGTTTAAAGAAGCGAATACGCAAATCATGTATGGCCAAGGCTTCAATCGTGAAGGTGAATTAGTCGACCTAGGCGTTAAGCACAAGCTAGTAGAAAAAGCGGGTGCATGGTACAGCTACCAAGGCGATAAGATCGGTCAAGGTAAAGCGAACGCTTGTAACTACCTACGTGAGCACACCGAAGTGGCAAAGACTATCGATGCTAAGCTACGTGAAATGCTACTTTCTCCTGCTTTACCTGAAGCGCCAGAAGCCGGTGAAAAATCAGAGCAAGAAGAAGAGTTTTAATCTTTTCTTCAATTAATATCTAACAAAGCCCTGCGATGCGGGGCTTTGTTGTATCTGCTGCAATCAAAACCGTTAAAAATAAAGGGCAGATTAATATCAATCCCAGTAAGTAGGTGAGCAGAACTGGCACAGCAACAAGCTAGAGTGGGCAGTTATTTACTACGATAGTTTTAGGATCATCATGTACCAAAAGCGTCAAGCTCCGACGTTGTCGAGCAAAGAAGCGGCGATTCAGCTACTAAGCCGTCGTGATCATGGACAATACGAGCTCTATCAAAAGCTAGCTCTAAAAGGTTATGAAGAGGCAGATATCGAAGTGGCCATCAACTTTTGCCTCGACCACAATTACTTAGATGACCTGCGTTATGCCAAAAGTCAGATTCGTCAACACGTTTATAAAGGGCATGGTGAAAGGAGAATTCGACAAGAGTTGAATCAAAAACGCGTGGCTGAATCTATCATTGAAACAGCGATGGAAGAGGAACCACAAGACTGGTTTGAACTGGCAAGAGCGGCGGCTGAGAAGAAATTCAAAGGAATGAAAGCCAAAGACCAGAAAGAATACGCTAAACAGGTGCGATTTATGCAATATCGTGGCTATAGTTTTGACCAAATCAGCTATGCGCTGAGTTTTGATTACGAAGATTAGCGGTCAGTAGCTCACACTGTTTTTTGTTTTGTTTCAAATTTTTTCCTCTAATGCCTCTTTTCCGCAAGAAAACTAGTCGTAGCTGATTGCATGATCTACAATACGGCAAAATTCTAACTCGACTATTTTCAGGAAGAGCTGCATGTACATGAGCACTGATGAGGTTCGTAACGCGTTCCTCAAGTTCTTTGAGAGCAAAGGACACCAAATCGTAGAAAGTTCATCGTTAGTTCCACATAACGACCCAACCCTGCTGTTCACAAACGCGGGTATGAACCAATTTAAAGATTGTTTCTTAGGCTTAGAAAAACGAGCCTACACTCGAGCGACTACGGCTCAACGTTGTGTACGTGCTGGTGGTAAACACAACGACCTGGAAAACGTTGGCTTCACTGCTCGTCACCACACATTCTTTGAAATGCTAGGTAACTTCAGCTTTGGCGATTACTTCAAAGAAGACGCTATTGCGTTCGCTTGGGAATTCCTAACAGTAACCCTTAAGCTGCCAGCAGACCGTCTACTGGTAACCGTTTACGAGACAGACGACGAAGCATTCGATATCTGGAACCAAAAAGTAGGTGTTCCAGCAGACCGCATTATTCGCATCGGCGACAAGAAAGGTGGTAAACCATACGAGTCAGATAACTTCTGGCAAATGGGTGACACAGGTCCTTGTGGTCCATGTACTGAAATCTTCTACGATCACGGTGAGCACATCTGGGGTGGCCGTCCTGGCACACCTGAAGAAGATGGTGACCGTTTCATCGAGATCTGGAACAACGTATTCATGCAGTTCAACCGTCACGCAGACGGCACGATGGAACCGCTACCAAAGCCATCGGTAGATACTGGTATGGGTATCGAGCGTATCTCTGCAATTATGCAAGGCGTTCACTCAAACTACGAAATCGATGTATTCCAAGCTCTTATCAAAGCTGCTGCTGAAGTGATTGGTTACGAAGACCTATCAAACCAATCGCTACGCGTTATCGCTGACCACATCCGTTCATGTTCATTCCTGATCGTTGATGGCGTTATGCCTTCAAACGAAGGTCGTGGTTACGTTCTACGTCGTATCATCCGTCGTGCAGTTCGTCACGGTAACAAGCTGGGCGCACAAGGTGCATTCTTCCACAAACTGGTTGGTGTACTAGCGGAAATCATGGGTACGGCTGGTGAAGAGCTGAAGCGTCAACAAGCTGTGGTTGAAAAAGTACTGCGTATCGAAGAAGAAAACTTCGGTCGTACACTTGAGCGCGGTATGGCGATTCTAAACGAAGCGTTAGATAACCTAGACGGTAAAGTTCTAGACGGCGAAACCGTATTTAAACTTTACGATACTTACGGCTTCCCAGCTGACTTAACTAACGACGTTGCACGTGAGCGTGAGTTCGCAATCGACGAAGAAGGTTTCGAGAAAGCGATGGAAGAGCAGCGTCAACGTGCGCGTGAAGCTGGTAACTTCGGTACTGACTACAACGCAGCAATCAAAGTTGATACGCAAACAGAATTCTGTGGTTACACAGGCACTAAAGGCTCTAGCTCAGTAGCAGCGATGTTCGTTGAAGGCAACGAAGTAGAATCTCTATCTGCAGGCGACAAAGCAATCATCGTGCTTGGTGAAACACCATTCTACGCTGAGTCAGGCGGTCAATGTGGTGACGCTGGTGAAATCCGCACTGAGTCTGGTGTATTCCGTGTTGAAGACACTCAAAAACTAGGTAACGCAATCGCACACCACGGTGTAATGGCTGAAGGCGTTCTAGCAAAAGGTGATGAAGTTGCCACTATCGTTGACGCCGAGCGTCGTGCCGCTATCTCTCTAAACCACTCAGCGACGCACTTGCTGCATGCTGCGCTACGCCAACTTCTTGGTGAGCACGTAACGCAGAAAGGTTCACTAGTGAAACCAGATAGCCTACGTTTCGACTTCTCACACTTAGAAGCGGTAACGGCAGCTGAGCTAAAAGAAGTTGAGCGTCTAGTGAACGCGCAAATTCGCCGTAACCACAAGGTTGAAACCAACGTGATGGACATTGAGTCTGCTAAGAAGAAAGGCGCAATGGCGTTGTTCGGCGAGAAGTATGACGATGAAGTACGCGTACTGTCTATGGGCGACTTCTCTACTGAACTTTGTGGTGGTATCCACGCTTCAAACACAGGTGACATCGGTCTATTCAAGATCACATCTGAAGGTGGTATCGCAGCAGGTATTCGTCGTATCGAAGCGGTAACGGGTGAAGGTGCGCTAGACGCAATCGAAGCTCAAGCGGCTAAGTACGAAGAGAAACTGGCTGAATCAGCGCAGAAAGCAAAATCTCTAGAGAAAGAAATCCAGAAACTGAAAGACAAGATGGCTGCGGCAGAAAGCGCAAACATCATGGGTAAAGTTCAGGATATCAACGGTACTAAAGTACTGATTGCTGCTCTAGAAGGCGCAGATAACAAGAACCTACGTACTATGGTTGATGACATCAAAAACCAAGTAGGTAGCGGTGTAATCCTTCTTGCTAACGTGAACGATGACAAGATCGGTCTGATTGCAGGCGTAACCAAAGACCTTATCGGTAAAGTGAAAGCTGGTGACCTAGTTAAGATGGTTGCTGAGCAAGTTGGCGGTAAAGGCGGTGGTCGTCCTGATATGGCGCAAGCTGGTGGTACAGATGCCTCTGCACTACCAGAAGCGATTCAATCAGTACAGCCATGGCTAGAAGAGCGCTTATAAGCTTTTAACATCCTTTACGCTCAATCAAAGTTATTTGATTGAGCGTAATTTTTTTATAGTAACCAAGTGGTTTAATTGACCGTATTTTAACCAGGTCATTTACGTCACTTGGTTTTTGTTGTAGCTACCGCTTATATAATTTTGCAATCAATAGAATATGAAGTGGTCCTAATGAGACTTTGGTCTTGGGAAGGTGAAGACTGGTGAAAAAGCCCCTTATCGTGCAAAAGTTTGGCGGAACTTCTGTGGGTTCAATTGAGAGAATCCACCAAGTCGCTGAACACATCATTAAGGCGAAAGATGATGGTAATCAAGTTGTCGTTGTTGTGTCTGCAATGTCAGGCGAAACAAATCGATTGATGGATCTAGCTAACCAAATAGATAGCGTTCCAACAGCTCGAGAACTTGATGTTTTGCTCTCTGCTGGTGAGCAAGTGTCGATGGCACTACTGGCAATGACCCTTAATAAATTGGGTTATGCTGCTCGCTCACTTACCGGAGCACAAGCGAACATTGTGACGGACAATCAACACAATGACGCGACGATTAAGCACATTGACACTTCTACGATCTTTGACTTACTTAAGCAAGATCAAATCGTTATCGTGGCAGGTTTCCAAGGTGTGAATGAAAATGGGGATATCACCACATTAGGTCGAGGTGGCTCTGATACGAGCGCAGTGACACTTTCAGGCGCGTTAAGTGCTGATGAGTGCCAAATCTTTACCGACGTTGATGGTATATATACTTGTGACCCTCGTGTAGTGAAAAACGCTCAGAAATTGGACGTTATCGATTTTCCTTCTATGGAAGCGATGGCGAGCCGAGGAGCGAAGGTACTGCATCTACCTTCTGTGCAATACGCATGGAAGAATAATGTGCCACTACGTGTGCTTTCGACCTTCGATATTAATGAAGGCAGTTTGGTGAAAGGGGAGGCGGGTAAGCAAGCCGTTTCCGGTATAGCGATTCAACGTGACCTTGCCATAATTGAAGTCGACAGTGACCACCTGTCTAGTGTCGCAAAGCAATGTCAGATGTTAGGCATCGACATTTGGAATGTGATCGAGGAAACAGAACGAACAGGTATCATGATAAAACAAGATGCATGTGCCAAGTTGGATCTGGTGTTCAGCGATAAAATCCGTAATAGTGAAGTAGTAAGCCTGTTGACCGCAGTGGGGCTTGAAGCCAATGGAATGGTTGAGCACGCATGCGATTTGTTGGCACAGCAAGATATTGCAATTAATTTCTGCTCAACGAATGCACTCACTATGATGCTAGTCTTACCACCAGAGTGTGTGGATACAGCAGCAAATATTCTCCATGATGCTTACATTAGATCGAGTGAAGCATTAAGCATTCAGCAAAAACATGCCTTTTTAGGCTAATTTTCCGTAACAAGGTAGTTTACGAAAATATAACTTTTGTTGGATAATAGCTTTGTAGCAAGAAAATTTAGAGATTACTCAAGGAGCAAAGAATGCTAATTTTGACTCGCCGCGTAGGCGAAACACTGATGATTGGTGATGAAGTGACTGTAACTGTACTAGGTGTAAAAGGTAACCAAGTACGTATCGGCGTTAACGCTCCGAAAGAGGTTTCAGTTCACCGTGAAGAAATCTACATGCGCATTCAAGCTGAAAAAGGCAATGGTAACGTTGCTTCTGGTAACTACTAAGCTGCTCCTGTTTATAGAGCTTAGTTTGAATGAAAAAGGCTAGCCATTGGGCTGGCCTTTTTAGTTTTAGATAAATGTCATTTTTTAAGAGAAGATTCTCTTTTTTTCATCATAATAGAGTGATAAAGTTTGTTTAATAATCACTTTGATTAAATCCGCATCGGTTAAGCGATTTTTGCGTTTTTTTTCAAAGAAAGTGTTTGACATATTTTCGGTAAAACGTAATATGTGCCTCCGCAAGACGGTGAGGTGGCCGAGAGGCTGAAGGCGCTCCCCTGCTAAGGGAGTATACGGTTTATCCCGTATCGAGGGTTCGAATCCCTCCTTCACCGCCATTCATTGACTGGCCCGTTGGCCTTTTTTTTGTTTCGTAAGAAATGAAATGTGATGTACTTCACACCTTCCTAGCAAGAAGAATTGCGCGTCCTTAGCTCAGCTGGATAGAGTACCTGGCTACGAACCAGGCGGTCGGAGGTTCGAATCCTCCAGGACGCGCCACTCTTTAGGGTTTCTTAATGAACTCCTGATATTGGGAATACTGATATCAAAAACCGTGCGTCCTTAGCTCAGCTGGATAGAGTACCTGGCTACGAACCAGGCGGTCGGAGGTTCGAATCCTCCAGGACGCGCCACTCTTTAGAAAAAGCCTCGCTTATGCGGGGCTAATTATATGGTCCGCCTCACTCTCAAGCCCTACGCTTAGAGTAGGCTCTCAGAACGAGGTGAACCATAT